>JAUSMG010000387.1 GCA_030645295.1 Saprospiraceae bacterium
GTATTGCCAGTACAGCAGCCAATATTTTTTGGATCAATGCCGGTACTGAAAGTAGCGCCAGTAGCCAGATTTACAAGGTTTTTGTTATTAAAAATGGCGCATCCGCCACACACGAACTGAATACCCAGAGCACCGGAACCTTACGAATGCAGGTATTTCCAAACCCCAATAATGGCGTGTTTGGCGTCAAATTCCAGTTACCCAAAGTCACAAGGGTTTGGTTGAGCATCTCGGATATGAGCGGCAAAATCATAGAACGGGAAGAATTAAAAGGATTGTTCCCGGGAGAAAACATCGTCACCCGGAAACTGAGCAAATTAGCCGTTGGAAATGCATATCTCGTGACGCTTGAAACAGAGACAGAAAAGGCAACGGTGAAGACAATTGTTCAGGAATAACAGGAGTTTTTCGCTAATTACACCCGAACTTTGCATCATACGACGGCCATCATTCTGCTGAATGATGGCCGTCACAATTTATCATTTATATTTGCCCTTTGAGTATGTTGGGTATTTTACCAAACACCAATCCATTAATAACCACTCTGTGTTATGAAAATTCTCATCCCCACTGATTTTTCGAAACTGGCCGAAGTAGCGGGAAATTACGCTGTTAAAATGGCAAATAAAGCCAAAGCAGAAGTCATCCTCCTTCACGCTGTGTTCATTGACGCCCCGCCTCGGGCACAAGTCGCATTGAAAACGAATCAGATCCTTGAAGCGATGGTTGAAAGCGCCACCCAGGATATGGAACAACTGGTTGAAACGCTGAGGAAAGAAATCGGGGGCGAACCAACCCTAAGCTACAATATAACAAAAGGTGATTCCGTGAAATCGGTTGTTGATAAATTCGTTCAGGACAATCAGGTCGATTTGATCATCATGGGTACAAAGGGGGCCAGCGGATTAAAAAAAGTGCTTATGGGGAGTAATACCAATGCTGTTATCAGTCACTTGGATATTCCGGTTATTGCAGTTCCAGAGCATGCACGGTTTGGAAATCTGAAACACATAGTGTACGCTTCTGACCTGCTTGCTGTAACCAAGGAAATGGAAGAACTTGTCCAATTTGCACAATTATTTGATGCGATCATCCACTTGTTACATATAGAGTCGCCGGATTCAGAACAGAAAATAGATGGTTCAGTACTTAAAGCAGAACTGATCAATCAATTCCAATATCCGCATATCTCTGTTAAAATTATAGTGAATGAGCATCTGGAAGAGGCTATTGATGAGTATCTAGCCGATATAAAGGCAGATTTACTGGCAATGTTTACGCATAAACCATCCTTTTTTGAAAAACTTTTTGGTGAAAGCCTAACCCGTGAAATGGCTTTCCAAAACTGGATTCCACTGCTCGCAATAAAAAAATGATACGATATTGATTTTTTCTTCCCATTTAGTGGTGGAAAATGCAATGGCCCTCGCCGAAAAATGGGGCGTGGCGCAGTCTTTTATTGGAATCGCAATTATAGGGCTCGGCACAAGTTTGCCTGAATTGGCCGTCACGTGCCTACTGCTACGGTACTTCGAGAAGGTAAGCCCGTTCAAATCAATGCAAATACGCTGGTTCCCGGCGATGTGGTGACGCTCGAAGCCGGCAACATGGTACCCGCCCATATCAGGCTGCTGAAAACCCATTCCCTACACATCGAAGAGGCGTCGCTGACCGGTGAATCCAATGCCGTAGAGAAACAAACTGCCGGTTTGGAGGGTGAGCCGGCAGAGAAAAACGTGATGGAACTACCTCCGCGCAAACCCGACGAAAATATTTTTGCACATGGAATGGGGGTGCATATCCTTTGGGTAGGTTTGCTGATAGGCGCTGTGTGTCTTAGCGTACAAGCCTGGGCCTTGAATAACAATGACCCCAAGTGGCAGACCTATGTGTTCACCATTCTTTGTTTTAGCCAAATGGGGCACGTGATGGCCATTCGCAGCGAGCACTTTTTTCTGTTCAGGCATGGTATTTTCACCAATTTACCGCTGATTGGCGCCATTTTATTGACATTTGTGCTCCAACTTGGACTGCTTTATGTTCCATTTTTGCAAAAGATTTTTTCTACCCAGGCGCTCACGCTGCTTGAACTTGGTACCTGTATTTTGATATCCCTGATCGTATTCCACGCGGTAGAAATGGAAAAAATGATCCGGAAATGGCGGGGCAAAAAACGGACCTGGCATTAAAGCCGGTGGGTTCAGAGCTCAAAAACGATTCAAATAATCCTCCACAAAAACTTTCAAAGCCTCGCCGTGCAGGTTTTTTGCCAGTACTTTTCCTTTTGCATCCAGGATAAAATTGGCGGGAATGGTGGTAATGCGCAGGGTTTCGAGGAAAGGGGTGGCGTCGCCACTGAGATGGGAGGCATGGGGCCAGGTGGCCATGTCTTTGGCAATGGCAGCTTTCCAGGCTGCCGGGCTGCTGTCGATGGAATAGCCCAAAATTTGCAGCCCGCGATCCTTGTGCTGCACCCAGAGTGGCGACAATACTTCCCGGTTTTCGCGGCGGCAGGGGGCACACCAGGAAGCCCAAACATCCAAAATGGTGAGACGACTGCCCAGAAGCGTATGCAATTGAACCGTATCTCCTGACAACATTGGAAGCGGAAAATCTGGAATCAGATCTCCCGTTAGCACAGGCAGTTTTTCCCGGTTTCCGGCCTGGCATAACTGCACTGTCCATGGATTTTCAGGCACTCTGGTACGCCATTGCTCACATTGTCTGAATAAAAATTCCGGTACGCGCTCATAATCGCTTGCCGGACTAACCCAGCGAACCGCCACAAGGGCCGGCCAAAGTGAAGTACTTGAATCCGCGAAGGCCATAAGCGGCTGGCGAAACCGTTGCAAAGCAGCCTCTCGTTCCAACAATGCAGCTTCGTCTGCGTGCTCTCCATCAACCATCTGAGCACTTTCCTGACGGTAAGCCTTATGCCGAATATCCCGCAACAGCAGCAAAGCCAGGTTCTCCGCGGAGGGTTTTGGAATGGAAAATGTGGCCTGAAAACGGTCGGCTTCTACCGCGATATCAAGCCGTTCTCCCTTATGCAACACTATGGGCATGTAATTGGAAACCAAGGGGTTATCGTCCCATAATTGATTGGAGAAACGGGTTCCGTTCTTTTGAATACAAAGTTGAAAGAGTGCTTTCCCCTCAGCCCGGGGGACTTTTGAAAAAACAAACTTGCCATCGGAACCGACCAACGCCGAGTCTACCACCAGTCCGCCAAAATTCGAGGCGATCTCCATAAAGTTGCGCGGCTGAACCAGATACACTACAGGTTTCCAGCCTTCAGTCATGATGACCTTTCCTGAAATTGGAGCGACCGATTGCGTGCTGCATTGGGTGGCGCCTTGCAGGAGGAGCATGGCTACCAGGGAAGAAATTGTGTTGTTCATGAGGTTTACGCAGGAAACTCTCCAATCCCGCCGGACAGGTTTCTTACGTCAAAACCCATACTGTGCATGATTTTGCAAGCCTGCCCGCTGCGGTTGCCGCTTCTGCAGAACAAAAAATAGGTAGCATCCTTATCCAGTTTCTTGACGTTCGTGGAGAAGGTAGGCGAAAGAAAGTCTATGTTTTTCGAACCGGGGATGGTCCCGCCGGAAAACTCGCCTGCGGTGCGAACATCCAACAATACAGCCTTTTCCGCTGCTTCCAATTGTTTTTTGAATGCGCGACCCGAAAGATTTTCATTGCGGACTGCGCCGTTGTTGTCTGTTGTATTATCGAGTTCAGCAGCCTCATTTTGTTCGCCGCCGATAAAATTTTTCAAAAATGAATTCCAAGCCATTGTTTGTTATTTTTAATGTGATGATTGGTATGGTTGGGGCATAGTTCGTGCTATGAAAAGCCGGGAACAGGTTACCATCCCCGGCTTTTACGAACACCTTAAAACTATTTTCCCGTCTTACAAATTTTCAGTTTTACAATAAGGTAGTCGGACACACATAGTCCGTCACCTTGAATTTATTACTGTCCTTGATCGCTTTGAAGCCACCAATGACATCCACCAGGTTATCAAAACCACGCGCCCGCAGAATACTGGCGAAAATCATGGAACGATATCCTCCAGCGCAGTGGATATAAACCGGCTGGTCTTTTGGAATGCTCAACATCGATTCGTTGATGGAATCCAATGGGGCATTTTCCACGTCCAATATGTGTTCGCTGCCGTATTCGCTTTGCTTGCGCACGTCGATAACGGGTGCTTTTGGATTTTTAGCAAGGATTTCGGCCAGTTGTTCCGCCGTTACCCGTTCAATTTTATCCACTTCCATCCCGGCATTTTTCCAGGCATCAAAACCGCCATCCAGATAGCCAATGCAATAATCGTAACCAACTCGCGCCAGACGGGTAATCACTTCTTCTTCGCGGCCCGGATCTGTGACGAGTAGTATTTGCTGCTTGACATCCGGGATCAGGGCGCCCACCCAAGGTGCAAAGTTGCCGTCGATGCCAATGTTGATGGCGTTGGGAATGAATCCTTCCGAGAATTTCTGTGCATCGCGGGTGTCGAGTACAAGTGCTTCTGTCTCATTGGCCGCTGCATCGAACGCGCGGGGAGAAAGTGCTTGTGTGCCGCGTTTCATCACCTCGTCGAAACTTTCATAGCCCTTGATGTTCATCAGCACATTTTGCGGGAAGTAGCCCGGAGGCGCGGTCAATCCCGTCAAAATTTCTTTGATAAATTGCTCCTTCGTCAGATTCGGGTTGAGCGCATAATTGACCTGTTTTTGATGCCCCAAAGTGTCGGTGGTTTCCTTGCTCATATTTTTCCCGCAGGCACTTCCCGCCCCATGGTTTGGGTACACGATGAGATCATCGCTGAGTGGCATAATTTTGTTGCGGAGCGAGTCGTACAAGTGCCCGGCCAATTTCTCCTGAGTCAATTCAGCGATCACATGCTGCGCCAAATCTGGCCGACCGACATCTCCGATGAACAAGGTGTCGCCTGAAATAATACCGTGTTCCTTGCCATTTTCGTCTATCAATAAATACGTCGTGCTTTCCATCGTGTGGCCTGGCGTGTGGATGACCTTCACAGCGTAGTCGCCGACCTTGAAAATTTGGCCGTCTTCTGCCGTAATGGCTTCATAACCAGGCTTTGCGGTAGGTCCAAAAACTATTTTTGCACCCGTTTTCTTTGCCAAATCCAAATGGCCGCTAACAAAATCGGCATGAAAGTGGGTTTCAAAAACATACTTGATCTTAGCGTTGCTTTTCGCTGCACGGTTCAGGTACGGCTCTATTTCACGGAGCGGGTCAAAAATGGCCGCTTCCCCGTTGCTTTCGAGATAATAAGCAGCATGTGCAAGACAGCCAGTATAGATTTGTTCGATCTTCATGTCGGAAAAATTTTGAACGTGGATGGATTGAATTTGATGCTACAAAGGTAAAACGGTGTGACACCAGGCTTCCGTGACTTTCATCACGGTAGCCGGTATTTTTTGTCAATTCTCAGAAACGATCGGATTGCCTTTGTTCACCCATTCATTCATCCCTCCGGAATAGTTGAGCACGTTGTTGAATCCATGCTTCGCTAAAATGGAGTAGCCGATGGCTGCCCGGTCGCCGCCCTGACAAAGAATGACCACGCGACGGTCTTTGCTGATCTTATCCAGATTCTTTTCGATGGTGCCAATGAATACGTTTTCTGCACCACTGATGTGTGCCGTGTTGTATTCAGAAACACCGCGCAAATCCACGACCTGCAGGTTGTTTTCCTGCCTGGTTTCTTTGAATTCGTCTATTGAAATAACTTTAGAGGACTCAAGTTTTTGCCCCGTTTTTTCAGACCATTCGTTCACATTGTCCACATAACCAAGGACATTGTCCAAACCAATGCGCATCAGTTTGCGTGTCAGGTCTTCAATTTGCGCTTCAGTGGCTACAAGCATGAACGGCTCGTTGTATTCCAAAAACCAACCGGCCCAGGTCGCAAAAGCGTTGTTGCCCTGGATGTTGATGCTGTCCGGAATGAACCCTGCAGCAAAGTCCACTTTATTGCGGGCGTCAATGAGTTTTACCCCTTTCCCAAGGTTGGCAATCAACTCATCGGTACTCAGTTTTTTCTGTTTTGGCACTTCGGTCAGCAAGGGACGATCCACCTTGTTGAGTTTTTTCATCATCGCGAAGTACTTGGGTGGCTCGGGCTGGTCAGCCAGAAGATACTGGACAAAACCAGTTTCGTTGGTCGGGTATTGAAGTGCCCAGTTTCTGATCTTTTCATAACCAACGGTAGAACTTGGGACTGCTCCCAGCGCCTTTCCGCAAGCAGAGCCCGCGCCGTGGCCAGGCCAAACCTGAATGTAGTCTGGCAGGTCGGCGAATTTTTTAATGGATTGATACATCTGTCTGGCGCCCAGATCCTGTGTGCCTTTGAGACCGGCTGCTTTTTCCAGCAGATCCGGGCGACCGATGTCGCCGACGAACACAAAATCACCGGTGAACATCATCACTGGCTTGCTGGAAGCCGGATGGTCAGTGAGCAAAAAACTGATGCTTTCGGGCGTGTGGCCCGGCGTGTGGATGACCTCAAAAGTGAGGTTGCCCATTTTGATGACGTCCCCATCTTTCACACCTTCGTGTGGGAACTGATATTGCCAATCCGGACCGCCCTCATCCGAGAGGTACATTTTTGCGCCAGTAAGGGCCGCAAGTTCGCGGGCGCCGGACAAGAAATCGGCATGTATATGTGTTTCGGCAACATGCGTAATAGTCATGTTGTTTTGTTTGGCGATTTCGAGGTAGGTATCCACGTCCCTTTTCGGGTCAATAACCATGGCAACTCCGGCCTTTTGGCAACCAATGAAATAACTGGCCTGCGCCAGGGATTTGTCATAAACGTGTTGGAAGAACATGATGTCGGTGATTTTATTTTTGAACAGTTGTATTGCTGAATTGATAGTACAAAGGTGGGGGTGTTTGGATCGTACTTACCGTGACTTGAGTCACGGCAGGATTTTATTTTTCAAACTTTTTCAAAGACCATACATACCAGGCTACGATTGCGGCTGCCAATGCGCTAATCCCGAAAACGGCTGCCGGGCCTGCCGAATACCAGATCAACCCTGCCAGACTACTCGCCAACAACGCACCGATACTTTGAAATGCAGTGAAAGTGCCGATTGCGGTCGCCGTGTCCTCTTTTGCGCAGATGTTGGTCATCCAGGCTTTGGCCACACCCTCCGTTGCGGCTGCATAAAGCCCGTACAATAAAAAAAGTCCGGCAAAAACAGGCCAGGTAGAAGCAAAAGCCATTCCTGCATATACGGTGGCAAACAATATCAAGCCAAGTACAAATATACGTTTCATGCCCAGACGATCGGCCAACATACCCATGGGATAAGCTGCTGCTGCATAAACAAGGTTATAAAAAATGTACATTCCAATCACAGCGCTATCGCTCAGCCCGGCTGATTTGATATGAAGCAATAGGAATACGTCAGAGCTATTGAACAGGGTAAAAACCAGTAATGAACCTGCTAACTGCCGGTATTGCGCCGGACTGCGGCCCCAATAGCGCAGGAAATCCCAAAAACCTGGTTTGACCGTATCTTTTACCTGCGTTTTCTTTTTTTCCCGAATTAGTATGGTAAACGCGATTGCGAACAACCCCGGCAGAAAGGCCAGGAAAAACAGCGTTTTGTAATCTCCAGGGTATAATTGCAGGAAAATAAGCGCCAATAACGGCCCAATCACCGCACCGATCGTATCCAGTGAACGGTGAAAACCAAAAACCCGGCCTTTAGTTTCGGGTGTGGCTTCATCGGAAAGCAGCGCATCGCGGGCGCCGGTACGGATGCCCTTGCCAAGACGGTCCGTAGTTCGGGCAAAAAAGATCCACAACGGATAGCTGAAGACCGCCATCATCGGCTTGGAAATGGCGCTGAGCGAGTAGCCGATCTGTACAAAGGGTCTCCGCAGTCCGGTTTTATCGCTCAGATTGCCAAAATAGCCTTTGCTCAATCCTGCCGTAGCCTCGGCAATTCCTTCCAGTACCCCGATCAACACAATGGAAAAACCAATGCTTTTCAGGTAGACCGGCATAACGGGGTACAGCATCTCGCTCGCCATGTCCGTGAACAGGCTGACGAGGGAGAGTATCCAAACATTTCGGGTGATGATCTTTGAATCTTGTGGCACGCCTGATCATTAAATCAGGCGCCAAGATACGTCACGATCATTTCAATGCCCCATAGCGGCAGCCGCGGGATTGAGGTACAGTTCTTTGATCAGGATATAAATACCCATGACGAGCACAAACCAGCCGAATGCTTTTTTGAGTTTGTCGCCATCCACTTTCCGACTGAGTCGGTTGCCGATAAATATCCCGACGATGGCCAATCCCGTAACAATACCCAGCAATGTCCAGTCCATAGTGTAGTGTGACAAGTCGCCCGTAAAACCAATGAGGGATTTGGCTGCAATAATGAGCAGGGAAGTACCAACGGCTTGCTTCATGGGCAATTTGCTGAACAGCACCAGCGCAGGAATGATCAAAAATCCGCCTCCGGCGCCTACCAGCCCAGTCAGTAGCCCGACTACAGCGCCTTCCATTAAGATCATGGGGTAGTTGAATTTTTGAGGCGCCTCAGGCGCCGTTTCTTCGACGCCATTTTTCTTATCCCGAATCATTGAATAGGAGGCAAATACCATAAGGATCGCGAAGAGCCCCATCATAAACATTGCCTTGGTTACCATGAAGCTGCCCAGGCTAAACACCGGGTCGGGAATTATCGGCACCAAAAAAGCCCGTGTGGCATACACCGCCAAAATGGCCGGGATGCCAAAAATGACCGCCGTTTTAAGGTTCACCAGGCCCTCCCGATATTTTGGAAAGACGCCAACGAGGCTGGTAGAGCCAACAATTAAAAGCGAATATGCTGTAGCCAGTACGGGGTCTACGCCAAAAAGATATACCAATACAGGAACTGTAAGGATACTGCCACCACCCCCAATTAATCCAAGCGAAACGCCGATAAGCGCAGATGCGAAATAGCCAATGATTTCCATGAAGTTACTGGATGAAAAATGTTTTGCCTTGTCAAATTGACCCTGCAAAGTTGGGGGTGGCCGCAAGCGCTATCCTGTGATATTTGTCACGAAGGTCGAAAATAAACCATTTCTTCAAAGTTTCAAAATTTCTATCCCGTTTTTCAGCAGCCGCACTTTGCCGTCTTCGGATAGTTTTTTCATCAAACGGGAAATAACCTCCCGGGAGGAATTGAGCTCCTGTGCAATTTGGGTATTGGTGATTTCCAGCACATTGGTATTGAGCGCCTGACGGTGGCGACGCAGGTAAAATTCCAGTCGCTCATCCATGTTTTGGAATGCAATATGGTCAATGGTTTCCAGCAGTTCTTCGTACCTGCGACGGTAAGTTCCCACCACAAAATGGTACCAGGTGCGGTATTGACGCATCCAGTTTTCGGTGTGTTCGAGGGGTACCACCAATAAAACAGAATCGGCCACTGCTTTTGCTGTTACGGAACTGAGTTTAAAACTGCGGTCACAGATCAAAGAGAGCGCACAACCATCGCCCGGATGGAGGTGGTACATGAAAAACTCATTGCCCTCATCATTCTCGCGATAGAGTTTGATCAGGCCATCCAGCACGATCATGGTGTTTCGAATATTCTGGCCGCTTTGAATCAAAACCTGGCCTGCTTTTACAGCCAGAACGCGGCCTTTCTCCTGCATTTCACGTTGCAGTCCCTCTTCCAGATCAGGGAATAAGTGACGATAGTTTTCCATATTTATTTAAAGATTCCCCAAGGTAAGTAGCCCCATGTTAATATTCCGCGCTTTTTTCCACCGCTTTTTTCAATTCTACGGAAGAAGCCATGCCTGATTTCCGCCAGACAGGTTCGCCATTTTTAAATAAAATAAGCGTTGGAATGGAACGGATGGCGTAGCGTTCAGCAATGCTCTGGTTCTTATCCACATCAATTTTGAAAATGGTAAGATCCTCGCCCATTTGGGCTTTCAGGTCTTCGAGCACAGGTTTCATGGCCCGGCAAGGCGCGCACCAGTCGGCGTAAAAGTCAACCAGTACTGGTTTGTCGGTGTTGGTCAGATCTGCAAATGTCATGATGGTATTGATTTACGTTAATTCAGGGTACAAAGTTACCCGCCGTTGCTCCCGCCGGAGTTATGCTTTTAATTGTATTTATGGCACTTTTTACTGATTTTGTCAATTCTAGCCAGCTGCTTGTGCGTAAGCCGCGCGAAATCCCTCTGGAGTAGTTCCAAGATATTTTTTAAAAAACCGGGTGAAGTAGGCGTTGTCCTCAAAATTGAGGGTTTCAGCGATCTGACTGATCATCAGATCGGAATTGGCCAATAAGCGCTTGGCTTCCAGCAGTATGCGGTCCCTTATGATTTCGCCGGAACTTTTACCTACCACATTGTTGGTGAGCGCATTGAGGTGATTGGGCGTGAGGAACATCATCTCAGCGTATTCTTTCGGCAGGCGCTTGTCCCGGTAATGCTGTTCGATCAGTTTTTCAAATTGCCGCATCAATACCAGTTTGTGCTTAGAGGCGGCCTCCTTAAATGCGTCTGGCGCTACCCTGGAAAGGCGTACCAAAACAATGGTAAGAAGGCCACGCAAAAGGTCCATTTTATAATCGCCGCCCTTTTCATATTCTTCCAGCATTTCAGCAAAAGTCTGTTCAACTTCTGCACAGCAGGTCATATCCAGAATATTAACCGATATGCCACTAATATTGCTGAATAGCGGAAACTCCCGCACATAATGCGGATTGTGGTACATCGAGGTAAAAAAGGATTCATTGAAATTGACCAGATAACCTTCTGTTCCTGCATCAAATTCCCAGGTGTGAATCTGGCCAGGCGCCATGTAATAAACCTGATGGGGAAGTACCTCAAACTGTTGAAAATCAATAGAATGTCGCCCGCCGCCCCGTGTAAAAAGCACAATTTGATAAAAATCATGCCGATGCGGGAATTGAATATCGAGGTGCGCATTTACGTAATCGCGCAGGCGTGTCACCACGATCTCAGTCATGCAGCGGTCTGCACCGAGCAGGTTACAAATGCTGTAGGTGGGCATTTTTTTCGCCATCGTTTATTCGTTTAGGTCGATTTTTTCAATAAAAATCGCACCACCTCCGCCAATCCCGCATGCCCTTCCCCTTCGGTCAGAAAAGTGGTGGATTCTGTAGCCTCTAAAATCTCCAGACCTTCAAAATCGTGTTCCAGTATAATCTTAGAATACAACATATCGAGTTCTTTTGGCCCGCCCGACAAACGATAGATCTGTTTGCGGTTGAACGCCTCCAAAATGACGCGGCCGCCCGGTTTAAGTGCCTGGATACATTTATGGTGTATGGCTTTGCGAAGTTCGGGTGGAAAATGGGCATAAATCAGTCCAATAACGTCCCATGGACCGTTTCCAATGAGGTCATATTCCCGGATATTGGCTATTTGATAGTCAAAACTGACTCCTTTTTCAGCAGCGAGTGCCAATGCTTTTTCACGCCCTTTTTCGCTAAAATCCACTGCCGTTACCTGCCAGCTTTTTTCGGCGGCATAGACGGCGTTGCGGCCCTCGCCTTCTGCCAGCAATAACAATCGCCCGGGCTTGGGTAGGACGTCCAGTTGCTGCTGAAAATAGAGATTGGGCTTCGTGCCGTAAGCGTAGACGGAATCAGCATATCGCTTGTCCCAGAAAGTGCGTGGATTGTTCATTCAAAAGGAATATAATGAGCCAAATCAAATGGTGACTTAACTTAAAGTAGGTACGTCAACCCTGATCAACTATTGAGCGCGGTTCGTTTTTAACGCTGCAAATATCTTCAATAAAATCAATCGCAACAGCAGCACCCAGGGCAAACCATGCCAGGCCAAATCAAACCAGTCCATTGCCTGCATACCAACTGCCCCGCCGGCTACCCAGCGAAGTTTGCCCAACAGGTGTGGTTCTGGCACAAAAGGCGCAAGCCCGAGCAACAAGCAGGCGAGAATTACCAATTTCCAATCATTCCAAGGTTTCATTTTCGTTGAAAAGGTTTAAGCATTTGACTGAAAAATCCATGCGGGTATTCGTCTACATCATCAAAGCCGAGCTTGATGTCGCGCCCGTCTCTCGGTATCCAGGCCGTGCCGAAAAGGTAGTCCCACACGGAAAGTGAGATGCCGTAGTTCACGCCCGAACTGCCTTTTGGTAAATCTTTGACGTGGTGCCAGATGTGCATCTGCGGGTTATTGAGAATGTATTTTAATGGCCCGAGTGGCAGATAGATATTCGCATGATTCAGGTGGCCGATCATGATCGTGAACAGGTGAACCAACAGGAAATCCTGGATCCCAAAACCGATCATAGCCAGCGGTATATACTCAATGGTACGGTACACAATGGTTTCGCCAAAATGGTAGCGCAGGTGGGCAGCATAGCCCATTTCGCGCACAGAGTGGTGTACTTTATGCACCTCCCAAAGGAATGGCACCTTGTGCAGCAGGCGGTGCGTATTCCATTGCACAAAATCACGCACTAAAAATAGAATGAGCAGTTGAACCCAGTAGGGCATTTGGGCAATGTTGATGGCGACCAGATTACGGATCCCAAATACATTGGCCAAAAAGTCATTGAATGCCTGGGATACAACGCCGGAAACGGCATTGTATCCAACCAGCCCAAACAGGAAGAAATTGAAGAACATGTAAAACGTGTCCAGCCAAAAATCCTCCCGAACCTTCGGTTGGTTTTTACGCCATGGGAACAGTAGTTCCAACCCGTACACGAACAAGGAAATGGCAATGAGCCAATAGAAATAGTTCCCCCAGTGCGGGTTTAGCACTTCGTGGGCCAGGTAGTTTGCGTAGCCAACAAAGCTTTGCATGAAGGTTTCCCAGTATGTCATGGAATGTCAAGTAGTTTGGTTTGTTCCTGCTGTTAAAATTTCATTCCCGGAGCCGCTCCTTTTGGGAAAAACGTTTTCCGTAAAAAATGCCCGATTGAAACGGGTAATGGTGCATCACATGGGGGCACGTCGGTCATGCGCATTTGAATTACCACGGCCGAAACGGCTGTCAGTCCGCCCACCGCAGCGATCGCTACACCAGCGCCGGCCCAATCGCTCAAAAGACCAGTGAGCAAGGCCCCAAACAAGTAGCCCAAATCGCGCCAAAGTCGGAATATTCCGATACTTTCCGCGCGTTGATCGGGGTGGGTGTTGTCAGCTACGGCAGACAAAAAGACGGGATAAACTGCCGCCGTGCCCAAGCCCAACAGGACACTGCACGTCGCGTATTGCACCGTGCTATTTGCCCAGATAAATCCCGCAATACCCACCGCCTGCAGCAACATGCCCAGCACCAGCATTTGCTTTTTGGAGACTATATCCGACCATTTACCCGTCAATATTTGCGAAACACCCCATACAAACGGATATAACCCGGCCACCAGACCGATGGTCGACAAGGAGTAGCCTTGTTGGTGCATCAGCAACGGAAGCAGGCCCCACACCATGCCGTCGTTCAGGTTGTTAATTAAACCTGCCTGTGTTACGGAAGAGAGGTTTTTATGCCGCCAGGTCGTGTCGGCAAATACATTTGGAAGTTTTTTCCTGCAAGAAGCGGCGGCCTCTATGGCCACGTGTTTGCGGGTGTCGCGGACCCAAACTATACTCAACAACAAGCCTACTACTGCAACAACCAATCCGGCATAAAAAATCACGTCCACCGCGCCGAAATGCTGCGCCAGAGCAGCAGAGCCAAAGGCAGCCAATGCAACTGCCACGTATCCCGCGAATTCGTTCAGTCCCATGGCAAGGCCGCGTTGCCGTTCGCCCACAAGATCTATTTTCATCACCACGGTACTGGACCAGGCAAATCCCTGGTGGATTCCGAGTAATATATTGGCGGCAATCACCCAGCCCCAGTTGGGGGCAAAACCCAGCAAAAATGGCACAGGCAAAGCCAAAAGCCAACCCAATACCAACAGGTTTTTACGTCCCAAACGATTGGATAGTCGTCCAGTGAGATAATTGGCCCCGGCCTTGGCTGCCCCAAATGCGGCAATGAATGACAATATTGCAAACGTAGAGGTTATGCCAAATTTGTCCTCTGCCAAAAGCGGTAGAAGGGTGCGCTCCAGGCCCACCATACCCCCTACAAAGGCGTTGACCAAAACCAACAGGGCAAATTGGCCGATATTTTCGCGAAGACCGAGTGTGGGTTGCATAGCGGGTTTTTTATCTAAAATCGTACGCTACCCCACTCACCTGAGTCAGCAGGGTAGCCGGTGCGTCCAGCACTTTGGCATAGCCGTGCGGCAAAGGTGATACGGGCGAATTTTTAGCCAGATATTCTTTCAATACGGTGTGCAACGAATAGGGCATGTTTTTGCCCTCGGTCACGTTCGGGATTCTGCAAAGCATGGTGTCCGGATCGCCATCGCGCTCGCAGGCGGAAACAGAATAAGTGCGGGCCGGGTCGAGCGGATTACCACCAACGGTCACTTTTTGCACCCGTTTGCCTTGTTCGCCAAAAGCATTGAATGCTACCTCCATGCCTTTGAATTTGACCACCCAGCCGCCGAAACGTTTGGAGGCATCTTTGGCAAACACGTTATTGAGTTCTTTTTCAAGCCAGGTCATCAACTGAGCGCCGGTTACTTTTGCCGTCCGTACGGTGGCATCCACCGGCAGCATATCGAAGATAAAACCTTCGGTGATGGGGATATTGCCGGTCGCATCCGGTGTGCTTCGCGGCGGACAAAAGCGGAAGCCGTTGGACAGCACGATTTCGGTGCCAACCTTTGCGGCCAGTGCGTCCAGAATGAGTGTGTCAATGGTATTTTCCACCACAAAATAGCGATACAGCGGCACTTTGCTGTAGCCGACAACCCGCTCAATTTCAGCCACAAAGGGGGCTTCCATTTGTTTTATAAGCGCCGAGATCTCCTTTTTGGCTTTGTATTTTTTCGGATTCACTTCCATCAGTTCATAATGGTGGCCAGTGATCTTTCCTTCCTTGACGGTTATATCCAGTCGCCCGACAAATGAGCCAAACGCGCCCGGCTCCACCACTTTGGCGTATTTGCACACGATCGGTTCGCGCACACGCTCGTGGGTGTCGCCACCCAAAATGTAGTCAACCCCCTCACATTCAGGCATATTGGCCAATGAAATTTGTTGCGAGAGCCCGAGGTGCGCCAGTATGATGACAAAATCGCACTGCTCCTGCTCACGCAATACATTGACGTAATAGGCCAGATTCTCCTCCGGTTTTGTATAAATTATGCCTTTGGAATAGTTGGGTGATTGCCGCAAAGGCACCAGTGGATCCGTGTAACCCAGGAATCCGATTTTCACGCCCAGTTTCGACCAGGTAAAATAGGGCGGGAAGATAAGTTCGCCTTTTTTGCCTTCCCCTGCGTCGTGAAACATATTGGCGCAGACCTTGGGCGCATCGAGGCCACCGAGCAAAGTCTGCATATTTTTTTTGTAGTACACCACCTCCCAGTTTCCGGGCAGGTAGAGGTCGTAACCCATGGCATTCAGGATCGGTGTGATGGCCTTGCCGGTGGTTTTCACCGAAAGTTCACTGCCCTGAAACATATCACCCGTATCTATGATGAAGGTGTTTGGGTTCTTTTTTTTGACCTGATCAAATAAGGTAGTGATGTGGGCGTATCCGGCAGTTTTACGGAAAACGGCTTTGTCATTTTCCCAAAACAGTTCGTCGTGCGGGTGAATCTGGCAGTGTACGTCGGTGGTCTGCAGTAGTGTGAGGGTACCGTTCAATGGGGCGAGGTCTTCCCCCTCCTGGCTTGTATGGTCAGTCAGGTCTGTTTCCGGCAGTAGATCTTTGCCGGGCAAAATAATGGGGGCCAGCCCAACGCCAAGGCCAGTCATGATGGAATTCCGGAGGAACTTGCGACGATCAGTGCTCATATTTTAGTTGATTTTTTTATAAAACGCCACAATAGGCCCAAATGGTCCATACTTGTGTTGCGTTTCAGGAAAGGTATCTGCAAAAGGACCAAATGGATGGTCGTAAGGTTTTTTTTCAATTTTAGGCCAATCGGTGCTTAGAAAAGGGTGCTTTGGGCGTGGTTGGGAATTGACAAAAGCAGCCACATCCCAGGCCTCTTCATCCGTTAATTGAGGGTTTTGGTAAGTAGCGCCGAAGGGCATATTTGCTTTAACATACCCTGCAAAACGCGACATCCGAAACAGCCCCGCTGCTTCGTTGTAACTTTTATCGCCCCATAACGGCGGATACTCCCGTGGACTGTCAGGCATGGGCAATCCTTCGCCATTTGGGCCATGGCAGGAACCGCATTTTGCAACATAAATCTGTTCACCCTTCACCGGATCTGCGGCACGGTCAAGGAACGGCAGCTCCATCACCCCGGTTCCTTTGGGCTTTTCACCTTTCGGAACGCCTGTACCCAGCCAGCGCATGTAGGCGATGATGGCTTTCATCTCGCGGCTGGTTGTGTCGAGGGGTTGTCCGTTGAGGCTGCGTTGGAAACAATCGTTCACCCGTTTGGGGATCGTTTCCAGCGCACCCGAGCGGGCGCGCATTTGCGGATAGGTGCTTTCTACGGCGAAATAATTGTTGCCAAATGGTTTGCTGCCTGCATCCATGTGGCAATTCTGGCAATTCATTGCGTTGATACTGCCAGGCCGTACCAGGCCGTTTTCGCCAAAATAGTCCTGAGTACGGGCCACAAGATCACGTCCGTAAGCAATGAGCTCTGCATTGTGGTCTGTTTGCGCGAGATACGGGTCAGGAGTCTCCCATATCTTGCCCCGGTCATACGTTGGCATAAGACCGGCGCGCGCCTCCGCTACGGCATTATTTTGTGCTTTTATTTCCCAGTACCAGGCTGCAAGACCGCTTCCAGTCATGGCCAGAGCAAGTACCCAAAGCAACCCTCGCATTCGCTTTAAAACTACAAATTGTCGATGGTAATGCGATCGGAGAAGGGGGTCGCCGCCAATTCTACTCCGATACAAGGATACCGCCCCAATGACGGCGAAAATGCCGACCACCAAACCCGCGATAACGAGCCAAAGGACAGGAAAATAAACGTTGTTGTCCATAAATCGATGGTGCGTTTTACACTCGGCCTTCCATTTGTACAGCCATCTGGATGGGGCAAATGTTTTTTTAAACCTATTTATAGGACAAAAGTCCGGGATCCGTAAATAGTGCAACGTGATATTTGTCACGATAGGCGCCTAAAAGATTTCGTTCCTTAAAGGTACAATTGCTTTGGGAGTTTTTCCGTAAAAGAGGACTAGTGCCGCTAATCTATTGTTAGATAAATATTTCAGGTAGGTAGAGCAACCGTTTCGGGTTAAATTACGAATCAACTTTTGGTGTATTTATGTCCAAAGCCAATGTTTCAGGTTTTACTTATCTTTGGTTACCTTTTGGCGGATGCCAATTTTTAAATCGCGGCTTTTTTAAGCCTTTGTCCTACTGGTATGAATTTATTGAAAAAACTGATTGACAGGCTCTTTTCCACCTCCGCCGCCGGCTTGTACATTATCCTTTTTGCGCTGGCTATTGGAGTCGCCACGTTTGTTGAAAACGACTTTGGCACCAGCTCCGCCCAAAAGGTTATCTTCAAAACAAGGTGGTTTGAATTGCTATTGGTGATGTTCGGCATTTCCTTGATTGTCAATATTTTCCGATTCCGAATGGTGCAACAAAGAAAATGGGGCACCCTCGCCTTCCATGCTTCCATGGTGATCATTTTGATCGGCGCCGGCGTAACCCGTTATTTTGGCAGTGAAGGCATGATGAATATCCGGGAAGGCAGCGCGTCCAATTCATTTATCAGCGCCGAAACGTATCTGCAATTTCAAGTCATGAGCAACGGCAAGAAATACGCCTTCGACGAGCCCGTTCTGTTTGCTACCCTGGGTGACAACCACCTGGAAAAATCATACATGATCGGCAATCAGGAGTTGAAAGTGGAAGTCCTGAGTTTTATGCCAAACCCCAAAGAGGACTTGGCAGAAGATGTCAACGGAGTCCCGATCATAAAGGTCGTCATCGGAGGCATGAACGGCCGAGAAGAGTTTTTGGTCAAGTACCTCGACAAGGTCAATATTTATGGCACCTTGTTCAATTTTGGAAACCCGGAAGACCCAGCGGCTTTCAACATAAAATATATAGATAAGAACCTGACATTTATGGCCCCAACCCCGTTTGCGCAAATGGTGATGGCGACACAAACCCGCGACACGCTCGCCCCGGGCGTTTACCACCCCTTGATGTTGCGCAGCCTTTATTCCAATGGCGCGCAAAGTTTTGTGTTTGGTGATTTTAAACCGAGTGCAAAAGCCGAAATCAGTTCCTCCTCCCTGAAAATGCTCAGTACCAGCACAGGAGGATTGGACCTAAAAGTCAGTCTGGGCGGCGAAGAAAAAAATGTATTTATCGTGGGTAGTCAGGGCGTGGAGGGCCGGCCCGGTGTTGTTTCTTTTGGGAATACCAATCTGGCCATTGCTTACGGCGCAAAAAGAGTGGTGCTCCCGTTTGCCATCAAACTGCGCGATTTTATCATGGAACGTTATCCGGGCACCAACAGTGCATCCTCTTATGCCAGCGAGGTGACTTTGATGGACAACCGGAACAATCTCGCCCGCAACCAGCGAATTTACATGAACCATATTCTGGACTACGACGGTTATCGCTTTTTCCAATCTTCGTACGATCAGGACGAACTGGGCACCTACCTGAGCGTCAATTATGATGCCCCGGGCACCCTGATCTCGTATTTCGGATACGCTCTACTGACGCTGGGCATGATCCTGACCTTGTTTAGCAAAAACAGCCGCTTTCAACAATTGGCAGAAAACATAAAGAGGGTGCGACAGACAGAAAAAACGATCGCCGTGTTTTTGGTGGCTTGCTTCATGGGATTTTCGACGCCCTCGTACAGCGGTCCTCCGGCCCCGAGCCTGAAAGAAGTGAGTGCTGACCATGCCAGCAAATTTGGCAAAATACTGGTGCAGGATCACAAGGGCAGGTTGAAGCCGATGAACACGTTTGCCAACGAGCTGCTGCGCAAAATAGCGCGTAAAGAAGAACTCTTCGGGCAAACCGCGGAGCAGGTCATTCTCGGCATGGCCAACAATCCGAAAGACTGGTATGACGCCCCCATCATCAAAATCGGGAAACACGAGGAAATCCGAAAATTGCTGCAAATTAACAGCGATATGGCCTCCTACGATGACTTTTTTGATCAAAACAGCGAGTATAAGCTAAAAGATGCGGTACGAAAGGCCTCCAACGGAGCGCCACGCGACCGGGGTGTTTTTGAAAAAGAACTGCTCAAACTGGATGAAAAAGTGAACATCTGCAGCATGGTTTTCTCCGGCAGATTCATGAAAGTATTCCCGGTGCCGGGGGATACGACCAATACCTGGCTTTCTCCCGATGATGTTCCGCATCAGCACAACTCGGCCACGGGCGGTAGCATCATTGAAAAATTTTATCCCATGTACATCCCGGCTTTGCGGGACGCGGTGCAAAACAATGATTGGAGTTTGGTGGACCGGATGATAGCGGAATTGGACCAGTACCAGCAAAAATACGGAGGTGCCATTTTGCCTTCCGAAAGCACCGTAAATGCGGAACTGCTGCTGAATAAATTAAACATTTTCAGCCGATTGACCGGCCTGTACGGTTTGCTGGGGCTGTCCTTTTTGGTTTTGCTTTTTACCGCTGTTTTTAATCCGAAAACCAAACTGGAATGGGTGTCCAAAATCTCCTTCTGGGTTTTGGCCTTTGGATTTTTCATGCACACGTTTGGCCTGGGTTTGCGTTGGTATATCTCCGGTCGGGCGCCCTGGAGCAATGGGTACGAATCTTTGATCTATATCGGCTGGACAACAGTTTTGGCGGGCCTGATCTTTGCCCGAAAATCGTATGGAGGATTGGCAGCGACAACCGTTTTGGCATCCACGATCATGATGGTGGCCGGACTGAGCTGGCTGGATCCTGAGATCACACCTTTGGTGCCCGTTTTGAAATCCTACTGGTTAACCATCCACGTTTCTTTGGAGGCGGGCAGTTATGGCTTTTTGGTTCTGGGGGCCATCATTGGCATACTCAACCTGATCTTCATGATTTTTGCCAATCAGAAAAACGGCGAAAACGTCTATCGTATCATCAAAGAAATGTCGTGGATCAGTGAAATGACGCTTATTGGCGGCCTTTTTATGGTTAGTGTCGGCACCTATCTGGGCGGTATTTGGGCCAATGAATCCTGGGGAAGATACTGGGGTTGGGATGCCAAGGAGACCTGGGCTTTGGTCACTATTTTGGTGTATGCTTTCATTCTGCACATGCGGTTTATTCCCGGTTTACGTGGATTGTACGCATTCAACGTGGCCACTTTATTTGGTTGGGCATCCGTCGCCATGACTTATTTTGGGGTGAATTATTACTTGTCAGGCTTACATTCTTATGCGGCAGGCGATCCGGTGCCGGTTCCTTCGTTTGTATATTATATTGTGGGGGCTTTGGTGCTGATTAGTTTGTTGGCAAAATGGCGGAGTGTGGCTTATTCAAAAAAAACCTCCTAATACAATGACGACCAATGACGCTTAATGACCAATGACGACCAATGACACAATCGTATGAAACAATCCATCCTTACAAAACAAGTGCTGCCATTTGTGATCTGGTACATATTGATGATCCTTATCACGATAGCAATCGATTATATTCTTCATTATTTTAAACTGGTACACGTTGGGCTTTACCTGGGGTATATCGGAACGATTCTGATCATACTGTCTTTTGTCTATTCCCTCAGAAAGCGATTGTACATTACCAGCGGGTCAGCGAAACAGTATTTAAGGTTCCATGAATACATGGCCTGGTTTGGATCTGTGATGATCTTAGTGCATGCAGGCATTCACTTTAATGCTCAGTTGGCCTGGCTTGCGGTGGCTATGTTGCTTATTAATGTCGCCAGCGGTCTGGTCGGTAAATTTCTGTTAAAAACCGCCAGTGATTCCCTCAGTGCTTCCCGAAAGGAGTTGGAAGAGTCCGGGATCAGTAAAGAAGCGACCGAAAAAAAATTGTTTTTGGATGCAATCATGGTGGATGCCATGCGTAAATGGAGAGAGGTTCACCTTCCGATTTCTCTGATGTTTGGCATTCTGTCGCTCCTGCATATCATAACCGTTTTCATGTTTAGAAAATGAAATACCTGATTGTCTTAGGGATTATTGCCGGGGTCATCGTACTGATGGTTCAATACCCACACACCATGCTCAGTCCGGGGGAATTGACACAAGGGCATCAGGATCTATCCAATGATTGTTTTTCCTGTCACACACCTTTTGGGGGCATTGAAAATGACAAATGTATCGCTTGCCACAAGTTGTCCGAAATAGGAATGAATGCCAAAAACGGGCTGGATACCGTTGCAGCAGGCACAAAAATTTTATTCCACGAAAAACTCTCCAGTCAATCTTGCCTGGCCTGCCACACTGACCATCAGGGAATTGAGCCAGAAAAGTCTTTGGATGGCTTTAAGCATAACCTTTTGTCAGAAACGGTGATCAATGACTGTATAAGTTGTCACCAAAAACCTACGGACGAGTTGCACAAAGGGCTGAACACCAACTGCAAGGCTTGCCACAATACAGAAGGATGGAAATACGCGGTAAAATTTGACCACGATATGCTGGCAGTCGCTGACCGGAACAATTGCGTTTCCTGTCATGAAAATCCAGGGGATTCCTTCCACAAATCCTTAAAAGACAACTGCAGCCAATGCCACAGCACGGACAAATGGGTTCCGGCGACCTTTGACCACGATGCCTATTTTTTATTGGACCAAGACCATAACGTCAGTTGTAATACCTGCCATAGAAGCAAAGGTTACGACACCTACACTTGTTATGGCTGCCATGAGCACTCGGAAAGTAATATCCGATCTGAGCACAATGAAGAGGGGATTTACAATTATATCAATTGTGTCTCTTGCCACCGTAGTGCTGATGAAGATGACATACGATCCAATGGGAACTACAATAGGACGGACAAACAGCGTAATAGAAAAGACGATGACGATTGAGTCATATTACGGCTCATTGTTGTTTTGCTACCAGACCTATAAGGTTTTTGGAAACCTTATAGGTCTCCATTTTAGAAAATGCCCAGTAGTATTCGATTAAGCGCCTATTTCAACACCGCTGCCTCCAAAATGTAATCATATTTATACCCTGCCCCAAAATCCTTGTTCACTGCTATAACCCCTTCCAGCGTAACAATTGAGCCCAATTGAACCATCTCCGTGGTGGTGACCGTCAGGTCTATGTTTTTTCCTGAACCATCCTGAATGTGCAGCCAATTTCTGCCCATGATCATAGGGTTGATCTTGACGCATTTGCCAGTGATTTTTACGGTTTTTCCGTCATATTTGGCAATATTGGCTACCAGGTCCGAGATCTTAATGGCGCCAGGCGCTCTTTGCACATTTTTGGGCGGCGCCAGGGCCTCTGCTCCGGATGCAATTCCACGAGAGGGAGCGCTTGTTTCTGCACCTTCTTGCCGGAATTCTCCAACCAGATAAACTGTTTCAAAAACCCGGTTAAACTCCTTGCTCTGGAAGTTTTTCTTCATCAATCCGCCTCTGTAATAGCAGGTACTGCCCACTTTCACATCTTGTCGGGTAATGGCGATCCAATACTCCTCCCCATTTTCTTTTACCCGCAGGTAGGAGTATTTCTCCGTGTTCAGCACTTCTGCTACCACGACTTTGTGTTCGGCGGCATTCATGTCCTGCGCAGGGGCGATGGCGCTCGATGCAGTGGCGTTATTGGGATCCTGGAAAATCGGTGCGTTGCTTTGACCGCCCACGGACTCCGGTTCAATCACTTTTGGTTTGGAATCACAGGCTGTAAGCGATAGCGCAAATAAGAAGAGCGCTATGTACGTTGTATTTTGCATGGTTGATTGCTTTATTTTTTGAATAGAGTGATTGTGTTTCACGCGCAGGACGAAGAGGTTTCACGCAACGTTTTTGGGTTCACGCAACGTTTTTGGGTTCACGCAA
>JAUSMG010000390.1 GCA_030645295.1 Saprospiraceae bacterium
GTGTCCCATCCGTGTCATCCGTGGCCCATCTCCTCTTACTCGCTTACAAATTATCCTTAATGAATCTCCAAATCGAAAAAATCCACACCTGTTCCGGCCACAATGCCGCGCTTTACGCCCTCGCTCCCGGGCGTACGGATCGGCATTTTTTGTCGGCGGGAGGCGATGGCTGGGTGGTGGAATGGGACTTGGA
Organism: Saprospiraceae bacterium; assembly: GCA_030645295.1. Taxonomy (GTDB): domain Bacteria; phylum Bacteroidota; class Bacteroidia; order Chitinophagales; family Saprospiraceae; genus M3007. Next base: position 194 of record JAUSMG010000390.1, read on the forward strand.
TGAACCCGAGCCGGGCAAACTCGTAGCGTCTGTCGAGACCCAGTGCTTTTCCCTTTGTTCGCTTCCTGATCGCAACCGAATCGTGGCGGGGAACATGAATGGCGGCCTGCACTGGATCGACCGACAATCTCCTGATCTAACCCGAAACGTGCAACACCATAAGAAGGGCGTATACGCATTGGAGGCCATTGGCCAATCGCTTTTTAGTGCAGGCGGCGATGGCTTCCTTACCCGATGGGACGCCCACAATGCCCGGACCGTGGAAAGTCTGCAACTTGCGCATCGATCCTTGCGGTGTATTGCTTTTTCTGAAATCAGGAACGAACTGGCCATAGGCGCCAGCGACCAATCCATTTACTTTTTGGATGCTGAAACGCTTGCCATCGGTCGTGTTTTGAAAAACGCACATACCCATTCTGTTTTTACGCTCGCTTTTTCACCTGACGGGAAATACCTCCTCAGTGGCGGGCGCGATGCCATGTTGCGGATATGGGATCTGGAAAATGATTACGTCATGCACTCCGAACAACCCGCGCATTATTACACGATCAATCATTTAACGTATTCGCCTGAGGGTTCACTTTTTGCCACCGCCAGTCGCGACCGCACCCTGAAGATCTGGGATGCCCAAACCTTTGAACTGCTCAAAGTGATAGACACCCTGCGATTCGGAGGTCACACCCGATCCGTAAACCGTTTGCTTTGGCTGACCGATTGTCTAATCTCTTGTGGTGACGACCGACTGATCATGACTTGGAAAATTACTCCACAATGAAAAAACCGTCCGAGCCTTTGGCCTGATAAAGGGGCATGAGGATCAAGCCTCTTTCGGGCGAAAGCACGGGTCCGTTTACATCGTCAGCGAGGTGCTCGCCCAGTTGAATGGGCTGGAAATTGGCGTAGCCAGGGCGCATCTTGAATTCATCTTTTGCTTCAATATGATGCGCGTATCGAAACCGCACCACCGGCGGAACATACTTCAAAAATGGCAGGGTGAGGTTCCCTGCAAATACGGCTAAACCATTTTGTTCCATACAGCCCACGGTCCGCAAGCAACGTACTACCGCAATGGCCGAACGCGAGATGGAGTGGGGTGAATCATGCTGACCAGCCTCGAAGGCAACGCAAATGGGGGGATTGACCGCTGGCTTGAATCCGCCTGCAATGGCATACCCAAGCAGGGTGCCGCTAACGCTTTCCTGCAAACCCACAATGGCGGGTGCTCCAAGGTGTTTGGCAAGCTGGAGGCTTTCTCCCTCATCGGTGGGGATACTGAATATGCCGCCGTCCGCAGAAGTGGTGTGAAGGTCCAGAAATATGCTTTTTTCTGTTGTAACAGACTGATATTCAGCGGTAATTTTTTCTGAAAGTTGCCGAACTTCCTGACTTTCTGGCGTCAGATCTTCCTGTTTCGAAGCGTTTATTTCCGCCAGCAATTCTGCCGTCCACATTCGATTGAGATCGCGTTCCATGAAACGTTGACGCAAGAGGTAGGCCTTCGCATTGCCGATCAAGCCCACCAGTTTTCCATGAAAGCGGAAGTCGGGGTTGTCGCGGCGCTCTTGTTCGAGGGCTTCAAACACCATTTCCAGGGCTTTTACCCCGGCGGGTTCGTTGCCGTGTAAAGCCCCGATCGCAATGACGAGTGGGCCGGGCATTTCACCCTCGAAGGTTCCGATAACCCTTGCTGGTTGCTGTAGAGACATTGGGCTGCAAAAGTATGATTTGATTTACGATGTACAAGACGCATTGGACTTCTGATTTTCTCACGCGGTACAAGTACCTTCGCCCAAAGCAAAATCAAATACATGAAAAATACTTTTTTTATCCTTTTCCTCCTCGTTTTAGGCTGTGCTCCTAAACCTGCTCAAGTCGTTGATATTAAGCCACTTGTACCGGTCTTTGTACCCCAGAGTGGCAACGGAGCCTTGCAAAACGGCCCCATGCTTGGCTATGTAGAAATGACAGAGGCCCTCGTTTGGGTGCAGACCAAATCCTTCTCGGGGGTACAGGTAGAATATTGGCCGACCGGAAAAACAGCAGAAAAATGGCGCACCGGGCTGGTGCAGACCTATCAAAACAGCGCTTTCACGGCCAAGTGTATTGCCACTGATCTGAAACCGGGTACTACATACGAGTACCGGGTCGAAATAAACGGCGACTCAGTGTTGCTGCCTTATCCTACCACTTTCAAGACACAACCCCTCTGGCAATGGCGCGTCGATCCGCCTGCTTTCACGCTCGCGACCGGTAGTTGCGCGTACATCAATGAACCGGAATACGATCGTCCGGGCAAACCATACGGCTCTAATTATCAAACCTATACGCAGATCGCCAACCAAAAACCTGACCTTATGCTCTGGCTTGGCGACAATGTGTATCTACGGGAAGTAGACTGGTACACCCGTTCCGGAATGCAGCATCGCTACACCCATGATCGCGCTACGCCTGAGCTCCAGCAATTGCTGGCCTCTACCCCGCAGTATGCCATCTGGGACGACCATGATTTCGGTCCCGATAATTCAGATGGTAGCTGGATACAAAAGGAAACCGCCTGGGAGGTGTTCCGCGATTTTTGGGGCAATCCAGGCTTTGGCGTGAACGGTCAAAAAGGCTGCACCACCCAATTTCAATTTGCGGACATGGATTTTTTCCTGCTGGACAACCGCTATTTCCGCACCCCCAACAACTGCAAAACTTGTCCTGAACGCAGTGCCTTAGGGAAAGAACAGTTGCAATGGTTCCTCGCAGCATTGTCGGCGAGTCGCGCGCCATTCAAAATTGTAGCCATCGGCGGACAGGTACTTACAACCAGCCAAAACGGGGAGACCTATTCGCGTTTGTTTCCTGCGGAACGGGACAGCATTTTGAAGTTTATTGAACGGGAAAATATAAAAGGCGTCATTTTTCTGACCGGCGACAAGCATTACACCGAGCTCAGCGCGCTTAAAAATGCAGCAGGCAATTGGGTGTACGATCTCACCGCCTCCCCGCTTAGTTCCGGTGTGTTTACAGATGCATCAACCAAGGAGGTGAACGATTTTCGGGTACCGGGCACAGTCGTTACCGAGCATAATTTTGGCTTGTTGCGCTTCTCCGGGCCGCGTACCAAGCGGGAGGCAGAGGTGAAAATCATCAATTTTGAAGGCAAGGAAATGTGGACGAAGGTGCTGACAGAGGAGGGGGTGAAGTAGGTGCTCGTCATTATGGTCATTGATGGTCATTAAAAGTCATTGATGGTTATAATGAATATGCCCTATCAGTGACAATTAACAACTCATCTAATTCAACAATAAACGTCTACTCATGACATCCACCGTAACTTATCTGGGCGAACTGCGTACCGAAGCCACGCACCTCTACTCCCGCACGAGGATCATCACGGATGCGCCCCTGGACAACCAGGGCAAAGCAGAGGCTTTTTCGCCTACGGATCTTTGCGCCACCTCGCTGGCTTCTTGTGCCATGACGTTGATGGGTATTTCTGCCCGCAATCACGAGATGGACATGACTGGCGCAAGCGCCGAAGTCACCAAAGTCATGGCTGCAGATCCGCGACGCATTGCTAAGGTGGTCATCCGGTTTGTAATGCCACAGAATGGATACACAGATACGCAGAAACTGATTTTGGAGAAAGCGGCGCGGACTTGCCCGGTGTCGTTTAGTCTGGCAGAGGGCGTGGAGCAGGTGATGGAATTTGTTTGGTGAGCTAATTATGCTTTTATGGAACTAATAAAACTTCATCTGAGGATGAAGGTATTTTTTTATTTAACTACGGAGAGGAACAACAATTTTATGTGGTTTCTATTTTGTTGAAACCAAAGGGATTGGAACATTATAAAGTGACTATTGCCTTAACAGGGGCGCATCGGAATGGATTCAAAATGATTGAGAGTTTTGTATCTTCTCCATCACAACTTCCAGACTTTGGATATCTTTCGATAAATAACCTAGATGTCCTCGTCAAGTCAGACTGCGTATTACCATTTGTTCATTGGCTAAAATTCAATAAGGAACAATCTAATTATTAACTTCTCGAAAGTTACTACTGTTGAGTGTCAGGTATAAATACCAAACAGTTGTGTCATTCTGAGCGTAGCGAAGAACCCGAAGCCGAAGGCTTTGTTTTGCAAACTACGCCCTCGGGTTCTTCGCTACGCTCAGAATGACACGCGCTTCTTGATATACGGAATGGAGGCTAAGCAGTATAAACATTCAGGAAGTTGAAGGAACAATTTACAAGATTTTTCGTCAATTTTCAAACATCTGTCATGTTTTGGGTTGCTACTATTCTTTTGGGCGGAATTCTACTCCTACTTTTAAAGAGGGTAAAAGTGTTTGAAGATTTGAAGGAAAATTTTGAAAAAGGAAGGGAAGTGGAAGTCTTATTGAAGATGGATTTTTTTAATAAGCATGATCCTTTTGCAATAATGGTAACGGACAAGCAAGGAAGGCATTTGGGGTTTTTGAAACGCGATGATTATAGATTGCTGAGAACACTTTATGAACATCCTAAAACGTTGGTTAGAGTTGTTGATGTTGCAATATCTGTTGATCAATCAGTCGGTTATATCAACCGAATAGTTGAACTAGAAATGTACCTAGGGTATACTGATAATGAGCTGTAAACGCTGGAAGAATCCCTATAAACTCTCTTCAGAACCTCGTAGGATTTGAAATTCCACAAGGTTGGCAGGCTTTCATACTTTTGGAGCGTTTTCAAACCAATTCTACATGAGCGCTCTCCGAATTCTCTGTTTCTGCTTTACGCTTTGCTGCCAACTGCAAACTGCAAACTGCCAACTTAATTTCGTCAACCCCTTCATCGGCACCGGCGGCCATGGCCACACCTACCCAGGCGCTACCGCCCCCTTTGGCATGGTGCAACTCAGTCCCGATACCCGTATTTCCATGCTGGATTGGGATGGCTGTTCGGGTTACCACTATTCAGATTCGCTGATCTACGGCTTCTCGCACACGCACCTGAGCGGCACGGGCGTAGCGGATTATTGCGATATTTTGTTCATGCCATTCCTCGATGGGGTACGCCTGGAACCCTCGGAATATGCTTCCCCGTTCAAGAAAAAAAAGGAGAAGGCCGAGGCGGGTTATTACTCCGTCTTCCTCGAACGCGACCGCATCCAATGCGAACTTACGGCTACGGAGCGGGTCGGAGTGCACCGGTATACTTTCCCACAAAATGCTGAAAAATGGGAAGTCATGGTTGATCTACGCCACCGGGATGAGGTATTGGATGCACAGTTGAGTGTGATCAGCAGCAATGAGATCTCAGGCTACCGGATTTCCAGATCCTGGGCCAAGGAACAGCATGTCTATTTTGTTGCGCGTTTTTCCAAGCCGTTTTTCTCCACCGTTTTACTCGATATGGCAAAAACTCCGCGCCAGGCTGATCCTACCGTCAACAGCAAGGCCATCCTTGGGCTGCTTGATTTTTATAAGGACGGCGAACCACTGGTCATCACGGTCGGCCTTTCCGGTACGAGCATTGAAGGCGCCCGAAAAAACCTGGAAGCCGAATGCGATCACTTTGACTTTGAAAAAGTGAAGTCCGAAACCCAGGCCAAATGGACACAGCAACTTTCTAAAATTGAAATTGAGGGTGGCTCTGATGCACAAAAAACGGCTTTTTACACCGCATTGTACCATACGATGGTGGTCCCAAATCTTTGGAGCGACGTGGATGGCAATTACCGCGGACGCGACAATAAGATCCACCCACTGAGTTCGGGACAACAATACACGGTTTTTTCACTCTGGGATACCTACAGGGCCTGCAATCCGCTGTACACCATTTTAGAGCCTAAGCGCGTCAATGATTTTGTACAAACCTTTCTAAATCAATACAATGAAAGCGGGCTTCTGCCTGTGTGGGAACTGGCGGCAAACGAAACCGATTGCATGATCGGTAACCATTCCATCCCGGTCATCGCCGACGCCTGGGCAAAAGGCATCCGGGGGTACGACGGGAAATTGGCCTTGGAAGCAATGATGAAAAACGCCAATTCAAACCGTTACGGCCTTCGCTGGTATCGGGAAATGGGTTTTGTTCCAGGCGACAAAGAGTCTGAATCCGTGTCAAAGACCCTGGAATATGCCTTCGATGATTGGTGTATCAGCCAAATGGCCAGGAGCATGGGCCAGAACGATATAGCAAAGGAATTCGCCCGCCGGGCGCAATCGTACAAAAACCTTTACGACCCGAAAACTGGCTTTTTCCGAGCCCGCCGGGGGGCTTCCTGGCACGCTCCGTTTGATCCATTTGAGGTGAATTTTAATTACACGGAAGCCAATGCCTGGCAATATCGTTTCGCCGCGCCACAAGATGTAAGTGGTATGATGAAATTGCTCGGTGGACGCAAAGCCTTTGTGGATCAACTGGATACACTCTTCAAGGTAAGTGCAAAAACCACCGGGCGGGAGCAAGCCGATATCACAGGCCTCATCGGTCAATACGTGCATGGCAACGAGCCCAGCCACCACATGGCCTACCTCTATAATTACGCCGGGCAACCCTGGAAAACCCAACAGCGCGTGCGCCAGATCATGGATTCGATGTATTCCGATCAGCCTGACGGACTGAGCGGCAACGAGGATTGCGGGCAAATGTCGGCCTGGTTGGTGCTCTCCGCAATGGGCATTTACCCGGTGGTACCGGGCGATCCTAGCTACGCGATTGGTACGCCATGGTTTGAAAAAACGACGGTTCATCTGGACAATGGAAATACGATGGTGCTCAAAGCGCCGGGTGTTTCTGGTAATAAATTTTATGTTAAAGGATTGAATTTCAATGAGAAACCGTAC
>JAUSMG010000395.1 GCA_030645295.1 Saprospiraceae bacterium
GTACGCGAGATGCCTCAATAATTGAGAGAATGTTTTATATACCGGCTCAACGAGTCGTGACTATGTCACAAGGCTGGCCACGCCCGTTCAACATCTTTGATGCAGGTGATCCTTATATTTTAAAGTCTTTCAGTGAAACACTTCGAGTGCTTATGGAATTGGAGTTTTCAAATGGACATGGAAGCAAAGAAAATGTTTTCCCCAAGCCGGGAAAAATGAACGCGGATCTTCGCAATCAAATAGACAACACTATTTTTTATGGGGCCAGTGTGAATCTGGATAAAAAAAGTCTCAGGAAGAGGTTTTTGCTTAGAGTAGGCGACAATGAGTTGCCCTATATGACGTGGTCTGCCGGGCAAAAGGAGTTTATGCCACTTTTATTGTCATTGTACTATTTGATTCCTGCTGGCAATAGTCCAAAAAAAGCAGACATCGACTGGGTTGTTATTGAAGAGCCTGAAATGGGGCTTCATCCGCAAGCAATCCAAACAGTTATGTTATTGGCTTTGCAATTGATCCAACGAGGATATAAGGTTGTCATATCTACACATTCACCTGTATTATTGGAAATGGTCTGGGTAATTAATCATATTAAAAGCCTTGGCGGCAGTACAAATGATTTATTTGATCTCTTTGATCTCAAAAAGAATCCTTCAATGCGCGAAATTTTCCAGGCTGCGATTGGCAAAGAATTTAAAACTTGGTATTTTGAGAGGGAAAAAGACGGTATTCACATCCGCGATATTTCAACGCTGGATCCAGGTAGTGACAACCCAGATATTGCAAACTGGGGAGGGTTATCTGAATTTGCCAGCCGTGCGGCTGAAGTGGTCTCAAAACTTGCGGCAAAATGAGTAAGAGAGTATCTCAATCACCGGCCTCAAATCCGTTTAAAGATGCTGTAGAGGCAACGCCAGAGGTAAAAGAATGCTATCAGCCTGGGTTACAGGCATTTGGGACTTATAGCACTAAGATCAACTTACATGATAATCGAGAATGCAATGGGAGTGTAGAAATTGATGAATGTGTGCGAGTAAAATATCCAAATGCAAATCGTTGGGATTATGTTTTTGCCTACAAATCAACTGTTTATTTTGTAGAAGTCCATTCGGCTGAAACGAATGAAGTAAGTGTTGTGCTTGCAAAATTGCAATGGTTAAAAGATTGGCTGAACACAAAAGCGCCAGAGATAGCAAAATTGAAAGCACAACAACCATACTATTGGATTCAATCAAGTAGGTTCAGCATACCGAAAACGACGCGACAATATCGACTTGCCGCACAGAACGGCATTTTACCTATCTCGAAATTAACCTTAAAATAGCCAATGTCCAGTCTATGATTGCAACACCTCCGAAACTTTCGACTTTGCGGGTAGATTCAAGTATTGCAAAAATTTATTTTTCCACGCTTCCTTCAAAAAAGCGCCGCCATAATAGGCTGATGGTGCTGCTGTTCAGGTCCTGAACTCCTCTGGATGAAAAAGCACAAGTGCTGCGCATCCACCACAATGGCGACGTCATCTGTTCCGGGGATAGCATATAGATGATGTTCAATTGGCATGGTGAGCCGCTCCTGTACCTGCGGGCGCTTGGCAAAATACGCCCGCCACTATTTTCAACCAATTCCCCTTTATTGCGTTTCACTGCCACTATGAATGATCTCCACGGAAAAACAGCCCTCATCACCGGGGGCAGCAAGGGCATTGGCTACGGTATCGCGGAAAGCTTGCTCAAAGCAGGCATGAACGTTGCCATCACCAGTCGCCAACAGGAATCTGCGGACACTGCAGCCCGCGAACTTTCCGGCATAGGCCCCGGAAAACTGATCGCCATTGCCGCCGATGTGCGGGATTTTGAGGCCCAGAAAATTGCGGTGGCCAAAACGCTGGAGGCCTTTGGCGGCCTGGACGTACTCATCGCCAATGCCGGACTGGGGCATTTTGCGCCCATCACGGCGCTTACGCCGGAACAGTGGCATGAAACCCTGGACACCAATCTGACCGGCGTTTTTTATTCCCTCAAAGCGGCGGTGGATGCGCTCATTCAATCCAAAGGCTATTTCATCAGCATCGCCAGTCTTGCCGGCACCAATTTCTTCGCCGGCGGTGCGGCGTACAACGCCAGCAAGTTTGGCCTCGTAGGCTTCACCCAGGCCGTCATGCTCGACCTGCGCGATGCCGGAGTCAAATGTTCCACCATCATGCCAGGCTCCGTGGCTACCCATTTCAACAACCACGAGCCGAACGCCGCCGATGGCTGGAAAATTCAGCCCGAAGATATTGGCCAGATGGTGGTGGACCTGCTGAAAATGAACCCGCGGACCTTGCCGAGTAAGATAGAGGTAAGGCCGAGTTTGCCGGGGAAGTAAGGGGGCCACTAACGTCCTAGTTCCAAAGCCACCGCCCGGAAGCTCTCCAAGCCTGCCTCCAGATTCTCGATTATCTCCAAGGCCAGCACATCCGGGTCAGGAAGATTATCCAAATCCGCCAGCGACTGGTCTTTGAGCCAGGTGATGTCCAGACTGGTTTTGTCGCGGGCAACAATTTCCTCGTAGGTAAACATACGCCAGCGACCTTCAGGGTTGGTTTCAGGATGGTAGGTAGCGCTGCGTTTGTGGCGGTTGCCGGGATTGTAACAAGTGATAAAGTCCCGCAGGTCTTCCAGTTTTAGCGGACTCTTTTTGAGTGTGTGATGGATGTTGGTGCGATAATCATACACCCAGATTTCTTTGGTCCAGGCCGTTTTGCTGCTGGGCTTATTGTCGAAAAAAACCACATTTGCCTTGACGCCCTGCGCGTAGAATATACCTGTGGGCAGACGAAGGATGGTGTGTACATCCGTGGTTTCCAACAGTTTCTTGCGCACGGTTTCTCCTGCGCCGCCCTCGAAGAGCACATTGTCGGGTAAAACGACCGCTGCCAGGCCATCCGATTTGAGCAGGGTGCGGATGTGCTGCAGGAAATTGAGTTGTTTGTTACTGGTAGTGGCCCAGAAATCCTGACGGTTATAAGTCAGGTCTTCTTTTTCCTGCTCGCCTTCCTCATTGGTGAAGGTCTGGCTGCTCTTTTTGCCAAAGGGCGGATTGGCCAATACATAGTCATAGCGCACACCAGTATCCGCAATTAACGCATCGGCGGGAGAGATGAAATTGTCGCTGTCAATATCGCCGATGTTGTGCAGGAAGAGGTTCATCAAAGCCAGCCGACGCGTGCTGGCTACGATCTCATTGCCGAAGAAAGTCTGGTGCTTTAGAAACTCCCGTTCCTCCTTGTCCATTTCATGGTGTTCGAGCAGGTAATCATACGCCGCCAGAAAAAAGCCACCCGTTCCGCAAGCCGGGTCTGAGATGGTTTTTAGCGGCTGAGGCCGCACACATTCCACCATCGCGCGAATGAGCGCACGAGGCGTAAAGTATTGACCAGCACCACTTTTGGTATCTTCCGCATTTTTCTCCAGCAAGCCTTCGTAGATATCACCCTTGTCTTTTACGCCCATCATCAGCCATTGCTCGGCATCGATCATGGCGATGATCTTGGAAAGTTTGGCGGGGTCTTGGATCTTGTTCTGGCTCTTGGTAAAAATCTGTCCAAGCATTCCCTTGCCTTTACCCAATTCCCGAAGGAGGGTAGTATAGTGTACTTCGAGTTCAGCACCTTTCAAGTCCACCAGGCTCTCCCAGTTGTATTCGTCCGGAATAGGCAGCTTCCGACTGTACGGCGGCTTGCTGTACTCGTCCGCCATTTTGAGGAAAAGCAGGTAGGTCAGTTGTTCGAGATAGTCGCCGTAGCCCACGCCGTCGTCGCGGAGGGTATTGCAGAAAGACCAGACTTTGGTGACGATGGAAGCCGTGTTTTTAGAATCAATCACTTTTTCAGGTATTTATTAAGTTCGACCACGAGCTCATATACCGTGGTGCATGGATTTTGTTCGGCAGGGAGGAGATGCTTTGTTTGTCGATGAAGTCGCTCTGCATTTCGAATGGCTGATGTTTGAAGTGAAATTAACCGATCGTAAATACCACGGCAAAAATCTCTACTCTTGCCATATCGTTCATAAGATAGTTGCCAGTGTTCACTCAACTTTTGATAAAATTCATTTCGAGTTAACTGCGCTTCTATGAGCTGATGATGCAAAACAAACCATAACTCAAACGCGTCATTTGAATAGGCAACTTTGAAGCCTTTTTCCTGAGCGAGTGTGATGCTCCGATTGAAATCATTCTGTTGTAAGGATTTATCTATCGACAGATCAAAATCCATATCAAATACAATCCAAACTTCTCTTTCCGGATCAGGATCTATTTCAAAATCCCTTTCAATGACAAAATTCACAAGACTGGTTTTTGAACGACTTAATCCATAAACATGTATTTCAGCTGTTGTTACAGGGAAAGACTTAAAATAGTTGGGTTCCGTATTCTCTCCCTCACAATAAATGACAAATCGCTTGTAATTGGCCAAACGGCTTTCTACTGCATAGGCAGTAGATTGTTTCGGCCTGAGATTCCAGGCTTTTGCCTGATCAGTTTTCTTGGTGTATCTCCGATGTTTGCTCATAGTTTTCCGGGGTAAATGCCCAATCAAATTGGTTTACAAAAGGGATGGCGCCATATCGCCCTTGCAAATAGTCATTTTCCAAAGAGGCATCATTTCGAACGCCCTTAAATTCCACCAGATCAGTCAATACGCTTTGGCCTTCCCGGTTTTTTTCTACAAAAACAATTTGGTCTCGGCGAAACTTACGTTGATCCAGTAAATGTGTATCGTGCGTTGCCACAATCAGCTGTGCATTGTGTGGGTTGGTAACACGTGAATGAAAAAGTTGGAGAATTGAATCAATTAAACGGTGATGCAAACTGGATCCGAATTCATCAATGATAAGAACGCCCCCGTTTTCCAGAATACCTATCAGAAAAGGGCTAAGCCAGAACATTTTCTGGGTTCCAAATGATTCTTCCGACATTAAAAAGTGGACGTCAATATCAGCTCCTTGCTCATTTTTTACCCTTCTTGTCGTCACAATCGCAACCGGTTTATCACCTTCTACAGCCTTTTTCTGATATATTTCTTTGGCCTCATTATTCAACATATCTTCCGGGATATCCCGCACGCCCAAGTCTTCAATCCCCATATCGGATCTCTTCAATACTTCGGCTATTTTCAGCCTCATACTTTCATTTTTTACAGCCTGGGCAGCTATTGCCGCAGCATGCCTGTCATCAGCGCCGTTGTAGGCAGCATAATAATTTCTAAAGTATTGGTCAATTTTGGATGCCAGGGGACCGTTAAAAGCCGCAACAAGTGGAAGGAACAATGCATTCTCCCGGTATAAAGGAGGCATTTCTCCCTTCCCAAGCAATAGACGTGCAGCTTCTTTAAAAGTCCTTTTGTTGACTTCAATATCATCCTTGCTTCGCTTGAAATGATAGGATTCCACACCATTTCCATCACTGGAAAATAGCCATTCACTAATTATCTCCGTTGCATCCGCCTCGAAGCCGTATCTGTAATTCCGGTTTTCAAGTTGAAACTGTATCTGAAAAAAAGTTGGTTCCTTAAACGCATGGACATCCAGCAAAAAAGGAGCATACACTCTCTGGAGAATATTTACATCTTGTAAAGATTGGCGGAAAATCATGAAGAAGGTAGTGACTGCCCGTATCAAATTGCTCTTTCCGCTGGCATTGGGGCCATAAATTACTTTGCTTTTTACTAAATGAAGTTTTTCACCTGCCAGAAATGTATTTTGCTCGTCAATCTGCGGATTCTTCGATTTGATTGATGCAGCCTGCAAACGAAGCGTCTGAATCTCACGAAAAGAACGGAAATTGGCTACGCTGAATTCTATCAACATGGTTCGATATTTGTGAAAGTTTCACAAATGTACGGTTATTGCGATAAAAAATGCTCTTAACCTGAAAAATATTCCTCCATCAATGTAACTGTTGATTGTCCAATCATTTCATAACCTCAGAAAGGCTGGTTCGCAACAGCTCATTTAACCCCTTAAAATTTCGACCAGACCAAAATGGGATTTCCAGAACCGTCACAGTGATTTTTTTCTCGTCGATCCAGTCGACATTAATCATGTCCCATTTGAAAAGCCCTCGGCGTGTCTGTCAGATACAAATCTGTTTCAGGTGAACTGTCCAGATTGGTTTCAGAATATGGGAAGCGAATCATGCGACATTTTATCCCTACTCTCCGATCATCTCGCGTACGGGCGACCCTCGTGGTCGCCCCAATGACGGCCGCCAGATCCGGGCGGCCACAAGGGTCGCCCCTACCCCACCAACCGCCCCTCAAACGCCCTTTTCAAAACCCCAGCCCTCAACACCTCCGCCGCCTTCAAACTCCCCGCTATCGTCTCCTCCAGCTTGTCACACACGCTCAGACGCCGCTCGATCTCGGATACGATTAGGTGCTGCTCTTCGATTGGAGGAAATGGGAACACAGTCTTTTTTACAATTCCTAGATTAAGGTTTGGCTGAACTCCACCAGATGACATTTTTCTGATATCGCCATAGTTTTTATGAAGAAAATATTTGAGAAATGGCTTCACCCTTGCCTCATGTTTTTCAAAGTAAATTGCAGCAATGGCTTGATTGGTACAAGCCTCTATTTGAAGTTCTGAACATTTTCCTCGTGTCTTTCCTTCTCCATACATGGCCAGAAGTAATGTGCCTTTGGGGTAAACAGAAAGATTGGTTTCTTTAAGTGCTTTCTCCGTTACAAACTCTGTAGCCTTATTTACAAAATCATCGTTAAGAGCACCACTTGTGACCCAGGCTATTTTACCATTTTCATAATACTCCTTTTTGTTTTTTAATGGAGTAGCACCCGTACCGACACTTGCTATTTCTTCAATTTTCACCCACTTCCATCCCTCAGGCAATTCCCCATCCTTCACCCCTTCATTCGTCAACCTCCCCTCAAACGCCCACTTCAACACCGCCTGCCGATATACCTTCAACTGCTGCCGAGCCGTTTTCAATTGCTCCACCCCATGATCCAATTCGCTGAAAATCTCTTCTATTTTGGTGACGATGGCGTGCTGGACAGGGAGCGGTGGGAGGGCAATTTGAATAGTTTCAAATTTACCCTTGTTGACTATAGCGACAGTTGTGGCAGAAGATAAATTCTCCAATTGATTTTTAAAAACAGGGGACTGGGCTTGATAGAATAGAAATTTACCATCCAAATTCGGAGGAGGAACAAGGGCATTAATTTGCTGATTAAATGCAACTGGAATATTGTTGATTGCTGTACGCCCCAGATTTCCAATACAAGTTACTAAAACACTATGAGCCGGTAAGATCCTTGCTAAAGTGGCACCCTTTTTTGATAATTTTTCAGGAGCATCATTAATTGGCTTGTCGAACAATTGTGGAGGCTTAACAAAAGGAATGTAGGTTCCATAGTTGTCCAAATTATCTTTAGGCGGAGTCGTGCCTGTTATGGCTTTACACACCTCCCCCAACTTCCTCCACACCCATCCTTCCGGTAATTCATTCATAATCAACATACTAAATCAAAATTTATATTGGGCATCAATGAGGCCCAGCACATTTTCATTGTAACGGGCCAGATTTTTATAAGAAATGGCGTCGTCATGGGCCATTTTTCCAACAATGACCGCCGGGTGGACATTGTAACGGACAGCGCATTCTTCCACCTTGGCGGGTGGCAAATACTGTGTATAATGCTGGAGGTAGGCTTTGATTTCCGAGTGTTTTAGTTTGGCGGCCGCCAGCGCATTTGCCTCTTTTTCCAGGTGGTCATGGTCGCTTTCCTTCAAATTGTCCAGTACAAACGGGATCTCTTCGTTCAAATGAAGCAGAACGTGTGCAATTTCATGGGCAACCGTAAACCAAAAGTTATCGATCCTTTTGTACCGTCCGGTGTAAACGATGACGGGATTCTGGCCGGAAAAAAATGCAGCACCGTCGAGGTAAGTTTTTTTCAGGTGCGGCAGTACAAAAAGGATGACACCGGCATCGGCCAGCGCCTCGATGAAGCGGTTAATTCCGTTTTCCAGTGTGGTGAAGGCATGTATTTCATCGTAACAGGATTCCAGTTTTTTGCGGTCGTAAGGTTTCGGCCTGAAAGTTTCGGCAACCAACTGCGCTTGGCGATACCATGTAATGGCATAAGAGGCATTGAACTGATTGTAGGCTTCTGATTTGCGGGTAAGACAGGGGAGGTATTGTTTATCAAGAATGGAAAAATCAAGACTGGGCCATTTCCAGAAATTTAACACCTGCTGCGTCAATTCTGCTGCCGTTTTAAAAGAACCTATCCAGCCTTTTTCAAGCATATCTTTGATGGGCATGCGCTCGTATATATGCGCTTTGATATCAGCTTCCTGTTCTTCCGGAGTTTTTTCTTGTGACAACCAAAGTCGGTAAGCCGTATTCAGGTTGACCCAATAGGTGGCGGAGTTATTAAAAATCTCCGCAAAAATCCGGGCAAGATCAATGGACACAGGGAGTTTGTCCTGAAGAATATGGTTCAGGTGTTTGACAGACATGCCTGTGACCGCCGAGAGGTCGTCTTGGGTCCATTCGCGCAATTCCATTTGTTCCCGGATGAAATAACCGGGGCCAAACTTCCTCGCGGCTTTCAGAGCGGAGGTGCTTACCCTGTTTTCCATATTTTAGCCGTCGTAGTGATTAGAAATGTATTTACCAATCAAGTAAGTTTTCATTTTTAAGCTGCCAATACTTCATTTAATTCAACAATGATCTCCTCCGCCTGCGCCCCGAACACCTGGTACAACTTGCCCAATCCGCCTGCGGCATTGAAGGGACTGAGGTCAAAATCCTCGCGGTCGAGGTGGAAGGAGGTGGCCACGAAATCCTTGATCATCCGCAGCCATTGCATTTGTTCTTCGCTGAATTTCACGGCCCCCGCTTGTTTGCGGAACACCCATTCCTGAAAGTTTTTGTCCACGGTTTTGTCATAGGCCGTCAGCGTCTCGTCGTTGCCAATAATACGGCGAATGAGCGAGACGAGGGCCATGAGTTCGTGCTTGGGTTGGCCGTTGGCCTTTTCCAATTGTTCCCAGGCGCGCCATACTTGTAAAGGCGCGAGGGTGGGTTTGGCATTTTTGAGGGTTTCTGCCAGGTCTTTGATCATTTTGAAACTGAGATCGCGGCGCTGATACGGTTGCCCGTAAAAGATTTGCAGGGCCGTGATCTCGGTTTTGTGCGCCTCGATCCAGTCGCGGAATTCGTTCACCAGTATTTCTGCTTCGGCTTTATTGTCTTTCACCCAGCCGAGGTTCATGATCTCGTCGGGATTGATATGGTCAATGATCTGGTCGTATTTTTTGCGCACGTCTATCACAAAATCCCGGAGCTCGGGATTGTGGAAAATGGCGACCGCTGTTTCTAGGAGTGTTAAGTGGTGAGTGTTAAGTGCTGTTTGGAGATCCAGCGGGCTGGCGCCGGGCATAGCACTTGCCACTTCCAACTTGATACTTTCAACTGTATCGGGATCGTGGGCATTGAGCAGTTGTTTCACCACCTGTGGGATGGTTTTGCCCCCGGCGTGTTCGGCAAAGGTCTTTTGCTCGCGCTCGTTGATCTGTTTATCCAAACGGATGAGACGGTTGGCCAAGGTGCTCAGCAGGTCCTCGTCGGTATTGCCCATGGACACGGCTTCGAGCACCTCTTTCAACGACGCGCCGGGTTTCTTTTCGAGCGGACGGCTGTCAGTCTTCTGGCTTTTTTCCACCCCGATGGCGTCAATGATCACAAAATGGTCTTTGGTAAATTTGGCCGCCGGGGTGCCGCTGGTGCGCAGTTCTTCGAGGCTGCAAGTGCGGGTGCCGCGGCCCTTCATCTGCTCGTAATAACTGCGGCTTTTCACGTCGCGCATAAACAACAGCACCTCCAGCGGACGAATGTCGGTGCCCGTGGCGATCATGTCCACTGTAACCGCCACACGTGGATAATATCCGGTCCGGAACTGCCGAAGCACCGATTTGGGGTCTTCCTCGCTGCGGTACGTGATCTTTTTACAAAAATTATTTCCCTCGGCAAACTCGTCTCGAATGATCTGGATGATGTCGTCGGCGTGGCTGTCGCTTTTTGCAAACACCAACATTTTGGGCGTTTCAAACGCGCCGTCCGCGCCTATTCTGTCGGGAAACATAGAAGGCAATTGTTCCTTTACTGCCCTGACAATCAGGCGAATCTGATTGACGTTCACCACATCGTTGTCCAACTGCCTGGCCGAGTACTCCACGTTTTCGTCGAGCGTATTCCAGAATTGTTTGCGGGTCAGTTTTTCGCGGGTGCCGATGTATTCGCCCAGGGCCAGGGCTGCCCCCTCTTTCGTGATTTTTGTAACGATTTCAAATACATTGTAGGGCACCAGCACCCCGTCTTCCACGGCTTTTCGGTAACCATAATCGCAGACCAGATTTTGGTTGAAATAGCCAAAGGTGCGGTTGTCCGGCGTGGCGGT
>JAUSMG010000399.1 GCA_030645295.1 Saprospiraceae bacterium
TTCTGTAGATAGCCACTTGCAAACAGCCAAAACATGAGTAAAAAACGATTTTCCGAGGGTTTGGACGACCTCTTTAGCAGCAGCCACGCCAACCACGGGGAGGTGTTTGGCAGTGCTTTGGTGCTGACGGCCCCTTCCTCGGCTACTGACGCACGCAAGCACTCGGGGCATAAATCATTTATGAACGACCTCGACACGCTGTTGCAGGAAGCCCTCGACGAAAGTCTTGAGCGTTATGAGGCCAACCAACCTGATTCTGTATCGGGCAGCTCGAAAACAAAGGCCACCAACCCCAATGCCCTGCGCGCCCCTGCACGCAGTGGTCTGGATACCCTTATACGCCAAACCATTGATGTTCAGGAACTTGCCACGGATGAATCCACGGGCAAAAAACGGCTCACCGTCTCAGTAGATCGCCCGAAACTGGAAAAACTTAAAGCTATAGCGAAACTGGAAAATGCATTCCTGAAAGACCTGCTCGTTTCTCTTATTGACGAATATATTGACGAATACACGCAGCAGAAAGGGGTAGCGCTATAATTTCACACAACAAAACTATGTTGGTTTTGCCCATTAAGGGCTCATTGCTTATGGCCGTTTGCTGCCTGGCAGGCGTTTACGCCACCTTCTCTTTTTTCCAATAATGCCGCCAGAGCCCTTTCACCACGATAAGCAGGAGCAATGGCAGGGCAGGATTGGGCATTTCCTGTGGTATCCATTTCCAGAAAATGAGCAAAAGTGCAGCGGTCAGCGCTGCTACGGTAAAGTAGTTCTCTGTCGGGCCCGTGCGCCGGGTGCGCCAGAAAAAGAAGAGGTGCGTGGGCCAGGCCCAAAGGATGTTCAGGTTGGTTTTGGTCGCGGAGTGATCCGTTGCAAACCATAACAAGGCCATGATCAATCCTGCCACGCCCAATATAAACCAGAACAAAGTGTCGAAGATGTGCTCCGTGCGCGGATTGGCCATGCTAAGCAACCCGATCACTGCGACAAAAGACATGACCAGAAAAGGCTGGTCGAGTGGACTGGGTTTGAAGGGCTCCTTTTTCATCGGAGTTTCCGGGATGTTTCGCTCGCTTTGTACCAGCACTTTGCCATCGCCAGTTTTGGCTTTAGCAAACACATTGTGCATATAATCAGGTAGAAACATATAATCAGAAAGACTTGCCTTTCGGTCGGCAGGCAGACCGAGCAAAAGGTCGATGCCAAAGTCAAGCCAGGGCTTTTCTTCGAGATAGGGCTGCAGCAGTTGACGCATCGTCACGCCTTTGGGCATTACGGTTGAATCAAATTGCAGCTGGTAGAAGAAGGTGCTCTGAATGATGTCCCGGATGCGGGTGGCGCAGTTGTCGTAGAAAAAATCGTACTTGTAATAGCGGTTTTCCTCCTTGTAATTTTCTTGCAAGAGATCAAAAAGACGTTGTTTTTGATCCTGATCCAGGTTAAAAAACTGCTCCTGCATGGGGCGACGGTCTTGCAGATTGCCGTATTCAAAACTGCGGTAAGTTTCTACGTCAAGGTTATACAGGAGTTTGCCACGGCAGAATTTGAGCAGAAAATTGGGTTGTTCGAACTCGAACGTGCCGTAGTTGTAGCAGCGGTCAAAACGAGTGACTGGGTCTTTCACCCTGATGGCGCTGTGGCCGAAAGTGCTGTATACAAACTCGCCCGGCGCCACCGTCATCAGACTGATGCGGGTGGAGTCGGAGAGCGTTTGGGCGTTTCCGGCGAATTGAATAAGGAAAAGACAAAGGAGTAAGCGGTGTTTCATATGCATGATTTTACTAGATCCCCTCCATTGCCGTCCAGGCCCAACTCAAAACCAGCGCGGCCAATTTCCACACCAGCCATATCAACACCATAAAAAGCGCAAAAAACAACAACCCAAGGAATGCTACAGAGCGCGTAGCATTGGGTTTGATCTTGCCGTCGGCGTAATAAGCTTTCAATAAATTTACATTGCGTCGATTGGCCTTGAACCCAAAATCAAACAAATCCCCCACAAAAGGTACAATGCCCACCACCGCATCCACGATGTAATTGAACATCATCCGAAGCATGAGCAAGGGACTGGCGCCTTTTTTTACCATGGTGCGCATCAGGAAGCCGGAAACGACAAACCCTGCCATATCGCCCACATAAGGGATGAGGCCTACAATGCCATCCAGTCCAAAGCGCCAATCGGTGCCCGGGATTCGGAATTGATTGTCCATCAGATTGGAGAGCGCTTCCAGTCTGACGAGCTCGGGGTCCTCGGAAAAGGTGTTTTTACCGGGTGGTTCGGTCATAGATTTTCCTCACTGTACCTTAAGCAACTGTCCGATCTTGATGTCGCTGTTGGGAAGATTATTGATTTGTTTGAGCCGGTCCACCGTTAAACCGTAGTCGCGGGAAAGTTTGTACAGGGTGTCACCTTTCACAACCCGGTGGTAACCCCGTGGAGCGGGTTGGTCTTGCTCCTGGTAAGTTGGTTTGGCCGGTTTTGTAGCGGGGATCGGGTCATCGTCATAAGGGCGCTCTGTGCTCGTAGCCGGAGGTTTTTGGCCAGGTCTGGCTCCTGTTGAGGGGGGGTATTCATCCTCTGGATTCGACTTATTGGGTGCTCCTGGTCCAATTTCAAAATCAAGTTCTTCATCTTCCACTACAGGGCTATCAGGCCAGGCTCTGCCACTGTTCGGGTCGGTGGACTTCACAGGGGTATAACTGTTATTCTCTTTGATCTTGATGGACCGTTTGTTTCTGCCACGGATATTTACCGTTTCATTTGCTTCAGGCTCTTGTCCGCGACGCAATCCATTCATTTCCAGTAGCTTATTCAGTTGAATGCCGTACACCTGTGCAATATCGAACATGGTTTGGCCTTCGCGCACCGTATGCTCCGTAGAGCGACCATGCCATCGTGATCCTTTGCATTGAATGAAGATGCGGGTATTGGGCTTGAGTTTCACGCCGGGTGGATAGCCGCGGTCATTGTATTCTACTACTTTTTGAGTGCTGAGCCGGAAGGCGCGCGCAACGTCCTCCAGGGTTTCTCCTTCACGGGAGGCGACCACCTTCGCATCGTTCACCCGGCCGATTCGACCCGTTGCTTCGGCTTTTTGGCCAGGCGCATTGGGTCCTACAGGGTTCGCGAGTTCACCCGGACCACCAACTTCGGCGGGAAAAGTCTTGGGTCTTGATCCGGGAGAATCAAATTCATACAGCCTGTAGCGCTCAATGAGATTGATCAGGCGGTCGGCATAGTCGGGCGCAGTGGCATACCCGGCCGATTGAAGGCCACGTGCCCAGGCTTTGTAATCCGTGCGATCGAGATTGAAAAGGAAGCCGTATCGCGTGGATTTGCGCGGGTCGCGCAGGAATTGACCATGATCGACAAAACTTTCCTCCACGGATTCGTAGCTGCGGAAACAGGATTCAATAAGGTTGCCGTCACTATCGCGGTCATCGTCTTTTTTCCGGTACGTTTTTCCGTTCCAGTTGCTGCTGCACTTTATGCCAAAATGGTTTTTAGCAATTATTGCAAGATCGCTGGTACCCGCAGCACTTTCCAGTACGCCCTGCGCCAGTATAATGCTGGCAGGCACGCCAATCCGGTCCATCGAAAGCACCGCAGCGCGGTTAAATTTAGCGACATAGTCAAAATTGCGGTCTTGCGTGCTGTATTCGGTGGGCGCCATCACTGTTTTATCAAGGCCCGAACCCTTTTTAGACAGGCTGCTGCCTTCGCTATTGCTGCTTTGGCGCAAAATGTCGCAACTCTGAGCAAGCATGGCGGCCAGGAGGAGGAAGAGGAATACCTTTTTCATGATGGTGGTGATTTAATTGTTGCCAACCTCTCGGCAGGCGGGGGAGTTAGAATTAATTTGATAATGGGATAATGGGATAATGGGATAATTTGATAATGGGATATTTGCCTAGGCGCTATGGCGGGTAAAACGGCGTAAAGTAAACGCCTTTCAGGAAATTCCAGTACGCATAGGGAAATGTAAAATGTGGCCAACTCAAACTGCAAGGCCAAATATCTGCGAAAACGCCCGATTCTCGTCCGGAAACACTGTTGCAAACCTACCCGGAAAAACGAAAAAATGGTGAATTGCCACCGGAAGTCCATCCACGCCTGCCAGGCCTATGACCGACTCCACATGCGCGCGGGGCATCCCACTTACAGCCTCCAATTTATCCCACACTGCTTCTTCCGCAAATGCTGGCCAGGGCTCTTCCGGGTATTTTAAAACAAAGGCTTTGGCGTATTCGTGCATGGCTACATTGTACCATTGGGAGGGTTTCACAAAGGCCAACATCACTTGTTCTGCCGAAAAAAGCAGGCAGCCATCCGCTTCGTGCATTTCGGAAGCGTGGTCATAAGGGTGTTCGGGCGTAGGAAACGGTCGGGGAAAAATGATGACCTTCTCAAACTTCTCGAACAAAAACTGCTCCCGCTTAAACGTCAGCATCACGGCCTGTGCCGCAATGGCGAGCTGGACATCCGGTGGCAGCGAATCCTCCGGAAATGCCAGTGGCTCCCAGTCGGTGCCCATGTTGAACAAAGCCACCCGCCCCCGAAACCGACGCTGCTCTGCCGCCGAAAGTCGACGATAAAACCCGCAGGAGCGTTCTAAGAAAGCCCGCAACTCCACGCTTAGTTCGGGCATATTTCGACTGTACCACCACCAGTTGATTTGCGGCGATAGGATAAAGATCAGTGCCGAAATGACCAGAAATGGCACGAAATAGATGGAATACTTATCATCCACGGTCCAGGCCAGCACGAGAAAGAGCGCGGCGATCAGGACAAAGGGCAGCATTATTCTGTTGGCAAACATTTTTTCGGCGCAGTTTTTACTTGATTTTGAGCTTATTTATCTGGCAAAGTTCCAAAAAGATTTTAAGGTTCTGAGTTTTAGCCAGAATACTGCTAAACACTGGATTTTTGGATATTATCCGACAACTGAAACTTTTGACCACCTGCTGGATTGAGATGAACCTAAATTTGCTTCACACTTGAAAACAACGCTCGGAAATGAAACAAATATTAATTGCCTTACTTTTCCTCAACGCTTGCACTTCTTTCTGCCAGCCTTGGTATTTAAAAATCATTGATCCATTTAATGGAAAACGAGAAAAAGCAACTGATTTTTTCAGAATTGAAGATACGTTAGTAATAAGGACACTTGGAGCTTGCGGCGATAAATTGTGTACAACGCTTGGAAAATACTCCACAGCAAACAATGAAATGTATCAGGTAGAGTATTTAGATCTGGTTGAAGGCGGTTTTTCGGTAATGTTTGGAAATGACAAATTTATTCTTTCTTCCGAAGATAAAATTCAAAACGAAGTAATTAGTGTTAGTCAGGTAGACAATCCAACCCTAAACCATATAAGTACAATAGATCTAAAAATTTCAGACAGCCGATATTATTATTACACTATAAAAAGATCCATTGAATTTGACAACAAATTCTTTATTGGATGTCAGGCATCAGACAACCAGACCTACATCCCCTATCCGGGATGGTACAATGACCAAGAGAGCGCCGTGTTCTTTGTGTTGGACGAAAACCTTCAGACCGATACGATATTGATCCTCCCACCCTCCTCCGGAGCGCATTTAAGGATTGAAGATCTGGCGGTTGGGCCGGATTCGATTCTTTATGTTTCTTTCTTGGAAAAATACCTCAAGTCAGATGTTCCTGTGCCCTATCTAGAAATCAGAAAAGTCTTGTACGGTTTTGACAAAAATTACAACAAAGTTTTTGAATGGACTGGCCCAAATCTCGACATTCAGGAATCCTGGGCCTGCCTTGCCATCGGCCTGGATTCAACCATTTACATGAACCATAAACACGACTACCGTACCTACCTTATGGCGATGAAGCCTGATGGCTCGGTACAATGGGAATGTCTGCTTGATTCGACAATTGGCTGGAACCTGTACAATATCAGAAGAATAACCATTGCCGATAATGGCGATATTGTCGGAGCGGGAACGATATCCTCCGTAATAGATGAACTTGGGGTGTCCGGTTTTCTTTTTCGAGTTGACTCCAACGGGCATTTGAAATGGAAAAGGGCCATCCGTGTAAACAAAGGCTTTGATTTGACCGTGCCTCTGATATATCCTTATGAAACGGGCTTGGAAGATTTGACAGAATTGCCCAATGGCGATCTGATTTCAGTAGGATATGTCCGAAAATATGTGGGAAGCACACTGCCCGATGGTCCTTACAATTTTGACATCTGGATCGTACGCACCAGCAGTGAAGGTTGTTTGTGGGAAGATTGCCCTTATATTCAGGATATAGTGACCAAAGACAACTATATACCCTTTGTCACGCCACTTAATGAATGGGTGGCGGACTTCATACCCCCGCATGGTTTTCCCTCGGAAATACGCCGCTACACATTTTCTGCCGATTCTGTTCTTAAAGATGGGAAATACTACCACGAACTCATTTACTCCATAAACATGAGCGGCGGGCCTTGGATATCTGGTGGTTTTTTGCGGGAAGAATCTGGGCGGACGTATAAATGGCTCAATAATATGCCAGAACGCCTCATTTATGACTTCAATTTTGGCATCGGCGATTCATTGCCCGGAGTGGATGCAAACCAAGCCACACGTTACGTCACCCAAGTAGGTTCCATGCAATTGCTGGATGGCATTCCAAGAAAATCCATCGAATTCAACAGTATCTGTGGTCAATCCCGATGGGTAGAGGGGATCGGCGAATTGGAGGACTTCATGTATTCAGAGGTGTTTTGTTCTCTCTGGGATGGAGTCCCATTGAACATCCGCTGTTTCAGTACCAACGGCCAACTGCTTTATCTTCGCCCTGACCTTAGCGGATGCTACACAAGTGCGGTAACCGATGTGGAAATGGGCGCCATTCGGGTTTTCCCGAATCCAGGGTCTGGCATCTTATATTTTGAGACAGAAAATGAAGAACCAATAACCAATCTGATGATTTACAATTGTTTAGGAGCATTGGTATTGACGGCAAACAATCTTTTGCCACAAAATAATGGAGTAAATATTTCGGCGCTGCCGCCAGGGGTTTACACCGGACAGGTGCATTTTGGAGATGGGGAAACAAGGGCATTCAAACTCGCTGTTAAAGAATGAATCCAGGCTTGAAACAGGAAAATCGTCAGTCGTCATTCCGAAATCGTCAATTGAAATCCCTCCTCGATCGCTCGTTTCGCATCCAACTCCGCGGCTTCTTTTGCCCCGCCGATCAGATGGACTTTTATACCAGCGGCCAGCAGTGGGGTGTACAATTCACGCATCGGCTCCTGACCAGCGCATACCACAACGTTCTCTACCTCAAGCAATTGTGGTAGGCCTTTCACGGTAATGTGCAAGCCTGCATCGTCAACTTTCAGGTATTCTACTTCGTTCCACATTTGCACATTGCGGCTTTTTAAGGTTATCCGGTGCGCCCAGCCAGTGGTTTTGCCAAGGCGTTCGCCTACTTTTCCTTTGGAGCGTTGAAGGAGCCAAACTTGGCGGGGAGGATGCTCAGGCTGGGGCTTGGTGATGCCGCCGCGGTGCTCATATTGCGCATCAATGCCCCACTCGGATTGATAATCAGAGATAGATGAATGGCTGGGAGTCTGATCCGTCAGAAACGTTGCTACATCAAAGCCAATGCCTCCTGCGCCGATCAAAGCGACTGTTTTACCTACGGGCTTTCTGTGCAGCAGAACATCCAGGTATGACAGCACTTTAGGATGGTCAATGCCTTCAATATTGGGTGTTCTCGGGACAACACCCGTAGAAACGACGACTTCAGAGAAGTTGTTTTTGATCAAAAAATCTGCGTCAACCCGTGTATTCAAATGCAGTACCACCCCGTTTTTTTCGATCATTTTGCCGAAATACCGCAGCGTTTCGTGGAATTCCTCCTTACCGGGAATGCGTTTGGCCAAGTTGAATTGTCCGCCGATCTCGCCGGAAGCCTCAAATAAATGCACCTCTCGGCCCATAGCTGCCAACTCGGTCGCTGCGGAAAGCCCAGCAGGGCCAGCGCCTACAACCGCGACTTTCTTAGGATTTACGATTTGCGATTTACGATTTGTGATTTGCGATTCCTGGCAAGCTCGTGGATTCACCAGGCAGCTCGCAGTTTTTCCTTTAAAAATTTGATCGAGGCAGGCCTGATTGCAGGCAATGCAGGTATTGATCTCGTTGGCCTGTTGGGCCTGGGCTTTTCGCACAAAGTCGGGATCTGCGAGGAAGGGCCGGGCCATAGAAACCATGTTGGCATAACCCTCGCGCAGGATTTCCTCGGCTTTTTCCGGCGTATTGATGCGGTTGGTGGCAATAAGCGGGATACTCAGCTTGCCCATCAAACGTTTCGTGACCCAGGCATAAGCGCCCCGTGGCACGAGTGTGGCAATGGTGGGTACCCGCGCCTCATGCCAGCCAATTCCGGTGTTGATGATGGTGGCCCCGGCGGCCTCAATGGCGAGCGCAAGCTGTTCTACTTCTTCCCAGCTCGAACCTTCGTCTACGAGGTCGAGCATTGAGACCCGGAAAATGACGATGAAATCTTTACCCGCTTTTTCCCGCACTTTTCGCATGATCTCCAAAGGGAACCGAATGCGATTTTCAAAACTCCCGCCCCAGTCGTCGCGACGATGGTTGGTGCGCGGAGCGATAAACTGATTGATCAGATACCCTTCGCTGCCCATGATCTCCACCCCATCGTAGCCAGCCTCGCGAGAAAGTGCGGCAGCATTGGCGAAGTCATTTATGGTAGCCCGAATGAGGCGCTGACTCATGCCCCAGGGCTTGAATGGAGAAATGGGTGCTTTCAAAGGAGAAGGCGCCACCAACAAAGGGTGCATGGAATAGCGCCCGGCGTGCAATATTTGCATACAAATCTTCCCGCCTTCAGCGTGTACGGCAGTGGTCACATTTTGATGTTTTACTACTTCACCACGCGTGCTCATTTTAGCTCCAAAAGGCGCGAGCCATCCCTGGCGATTGGGGGAAATACCGCCAGTAACCATCAACCCTACCCCACCCCGGGCACGTGCGGCAAAATACGCAGCCAATGCCCGAAGATCGTCTTTCTTTTCCTCCAAACCGGTGTGCATAGAGCCCATGAGCACACGATTGGGCAGGGTGGTAAATCCCAGGTCGAGCGGTGTGAAAAGGTGTGGGTAGAGCGGATGCATAATTTCGAGATATTAATTGATATTGGGATAGATATTGGGA
This sequence comes from Saprospiraceae bacterium, assembly GCA_030645295.1. Lineage (GTDB taxonomy): Bacteria > Bacteroidota > Bacteroidia > Chitinophagales > Saprospiraceae > M3007. The sequence continues at coordinate 9,221 of JAUSMG010000399.1, forward strand.
TAGATATTAGGATATTAGGATCTTTTGCTGGAAATCAAAGGATGATAGATATTGTCCGAATATCCAAATATCATCTCAATATCCCAATATCCCAACAAAAAAGGCGAAACTCCCCCTTTTCAGCAGGTGTTTCGCCTTTGTATTTAGCAGGAAAGTCGCTCAGTTTCAATAACTTGAAGGGCTGGCTTATTTCCAATCGTCTTCTATGTCGTCTTCATCTTTTGCTTTGACTTCTGGTTTTTCACTGTCGTCGTCAGCGGGATCGTTGGTTTCGCTTTCGATCTTGTCAGCAGCATCTTTAGCCTTGAATTTTGGCTTTTCGTCGTCGCTGCGATCGTCACGGCCATCATCCTCTTCGTTTTCGTTTTCGTTTTCGCGATTTTGCGCTTCCCACTCAGCCTGACGACGATCGAATTCTTCGTAGTCAAACTCTGGCATGAGTTCCGTTTTGACGTGATTCACCACTTCATTGAGTGAAGCTACAAAGCGGTTAAAGTCCTCCTTGTAAAGGAAGAGTTTATGGCGCTTGTAGCCAAAGCCGTCTTCCCGGCGCGTGCTCTCGGTGATGGTGATGAAGTAGTCGTCGCCGCGCGTTTTCTTCACATCGAAGAAGTAGGTGCGGCGTTTGCCTGCACGAACGCGTTTGGAAAACACGCTTTCATCCTCAAACCGCTCGCCGCCGCCGCCATAGCCACCACGGTCACCACCACGGTCCCGGAAGCCGCCACGATCGCCGCCGCCGCCATAACCGCCACGATCACCGCCGCCACGGAATCCGCCGCCGCCGCCATAACCGCCTCTGTCACCGCCGCCACCGCGTTCGCGGAAGCCACCTCGGTCGCCGCCGCCGCCGGACCCGCCACGGTCATTGCCACCACGGTCACGGTCGTTGCTGTCCCGATTGTCATTGTCTCTCCGTTGAAAATTCCCGTATTCCACCTGTCAGAAAGTTTAGTGAAAAAAATATTTTGTTAAAAAGTTCGTGCAAAGGTAGATTATACCCTGAAACAAGTGTATCGTTTTTTAAAAAATTGTCGCAATACAATTAAGACTCCAAAATTCCCGTGGTGTGCTACCGCTAAAACCCCTGCCTAATCAAAAAAAACAGCCGTAACCTGCCAAAAAAAGAGAAGTTTTTGAAGCAGACTTGATTGTTCCTGCCAATCTGTCAAAATACTAGATTTTTCCGCGCATGGAACGAAATGTGCAGGTCAGCCCCTTGGCGCAAACGCAAAGGATTATCTTTGCGACTTTACCCTATTACCCGCCATAGCACCTCGCCACCGCCAACGGCTAAAGCGGGTAAAAGCGCGAAGGCGGATTTGCAAATTGACTCATTACCTATCACCCATTCCACCCTCCTTCGCCAAGGCTACGGCGGGTAAACATTGACCACATTTAGCACATTAACATAGATGTTCGGATTCTTAAAAAAAATACTCGGCACCAAGCAAGACCGCGACCTCAAACAGTATCAGGCCATGGTTATCGAAGTCAACAAGTACTTCGAGGAATATAACTCCATTTCCAACGACGAGCTCCGTTCCAAGACCCTCGAATTTCGGCAGCGCATCAAAGAATATTTGAGCGATATTGATGCTGAAATCAGCGCTATCAACCAGCAGGCCATTGATGCTGAGGATTTTAACGAAAAGGAAACCCTCTTTAAGGAGGTGGATGAACTCCGCAAAAACCGCGATAAAGCGCTCGAAGATGTGTTGCTCAGCATCCTTCCTGAAGCATTCGCTGTGGTGAAAGAAACCAGCCGACGGTTCTCCAACAATGATGTGGTAGAAGTAACTGCCACAGACCATGACCGCAAGCTGGCGGCAAAAACTGGCAAAACACACATCACCATCGAAGGCGAAAAAGCCCTTTGGAAAAACCGATGGCTCGCTGCCGGAGGCGAAATCCACTGGAACATGGTGCATTACGATGTGCAGCTCATGGGTGGTATGGTGCTCCACGACGGCAAAATCGCAGAAATGACGACCGGTGAGGGCAAAACCCTGGTCGGAACCCTGCCTGCATACCTTAATGGCGTAGCCGGCGAGGGCGTACACATCGTGACCGTGAACGACTACCTCGCCCGACGTGACTCCGAGTGGGTAGGTCCTATCTATGAATTCCTGATGCTCACGGTGGATTGCATCGACAAATATCGACCGCATTCTCAGGATCGCATCGATGCTTACCGCGCCGACATCACGTTCGGTACCAACGCTGAATTTGGTTTTGATTACCTGCGCGACAACATGGTGACCAGTACCGACGAACTTGTACAGCGCAAGCACCATTACGCTATCGTCGATGAGGTTGACTCCGTATTGATCGACGATGCGCGTACACCACTCATTATTTCCGGTCCTGTCACTCGTGGTGCTGAGGATCAGGAATATGTAGAACTCAACCCTACCGTAAAACGCTTGCTCGAGGAGCAAACCAAACTTTCTGCACAATTCCTTACCGAAGCCAAAAAACTCATTGCCGAGGGAAATACCAAGGCGGAAGAGGGTGGTGGAGGCCTGGCGCTTTTACGCGCTCACCGGGCACTGCCCAAAGCCCGTCCGCTGATTAAATTCCTGAGTGAAGAGGGCATGAAAGTACTGCTCCAGAAATCAGAGAACAACTATTTACAGGAAAATGCGAAGCGGATGCCGGAGGTGGATCGTGAGTTGCTGTTCCATATTGACGAAAAAAACCGCCAGGTAGAACTCTCTGAAAAAGGCGTGGAATATCTCTCTCGTTTCAACAACGAGCCTGACTTTTTTATCATGCCGGACATCGCGGTCAGCCTCATCGAGATCGACCGCGACACAGATCTGACGCACGAGGAAAAAATTGAGGCAAAGGAGAAACTCTCCCAGGATTATGGCGTAAAAAGCCGCCGCATACACGCCATCCAGCAATTACTGAAAGCGTATGCCTTGTTTGAGAAAGACAACGAGTACATCGTGCTGGAAGGCGAGGTTAAAATTGTGGACGAGCAAACGGGCCGTGTTATGGAAGGCCGCCGCTACTCTGACGGACTACACCAGGCGCTCGAAGCCAAGGAAAACGTGAAAGTGGGCGAAATAACCCAGACTTACGCCACGGTCACGCTCCAGAACTATTTCCGGATGTATCATAAACTTTCAGGTATGACCGGTACCGCAGAAACGGAAGCCAAGGAACTCTGGGACATTTATAAACTCGACGTGGTGGTGGTGCCAACCAATCGCCCGATTACCCGCAAAGACGAGGAAGATCTGGTGTACAAAACCGCCCGGGAGAAATACAACGCCGTTATCGAAGACATCGTGAAACTTCGCGATGCAGGACGGCCTTGCCTGGTGGGTACTACCTCAGTGGAGATCTCTGAGTTGCTTTCGCGGATGTTGAAAATGAGGGGCATAGAACACAACGTGCTGAATGCCAAGCAACACCAGCGAGAAGCCGAGATCATTGCAGAAGCCGGTTTGTCCGGAAAAGTGACCATTGCCACCAACATGGCTGGTCGGGGTACCGACATCAAACTTGGGCCAGGGGTGAAAGATGCAGGAGGTTTGGCCATTATTGGCACGGAGCGCCACGAAAGCCGTCGAGTGGACCGCCAGTTGCGCGGTCGTGCCGGACGTCAGGGCGATCCGGGATCTTCGCACTTCTACGTCTCGCTCGAAGATAGCCTCATGCGCTTGTTCCAGAGCGACCGTATCGCCGGATTGATGGACAAGATGGGCCACAAAGAGGGCGATGTAATTCAGCACTCCATGGTGACCAACTCCATCGAGCGGGCGCAGAAAAAGGTGGAGGAGAACAACTTCGGCATCCGTAAGCGTCTGCTTGAATACGACGACGTGATGAACATCCAGCGGGAGGCAATCTATAAGAAACGCCGCAACGCCTTGTTCGGCGACCGTCTTGCGGTGGACATCAACAATGCATTCACCGCCATTACCTCAGAATTAGCGCATGTTCACCGGGAAGACGGCGATTATGATACTTTCCGACTCGACTGTATTCGCCTTATTGGTGTGGACCCGGAAATGGAACCGGCATGGTTCAAATCTGCCCCCGTAAGTACGGTCATTGCCACCTTCCAGGACCAGGTGCTGGGGCTCTATGAATACAAGTCAAAGCAAGTCGGCGAACGGATCTTACCGGAAATAAAGCGTGTTTTCGCAGAACACGGTCAGCGTTACAAACGCATCGTGGTACCTTACACAGACGGTACAGCAGGGTACAACGTGAGCGCAGATATGGAAGAAGCCCTCAAAAGTGAGGGCAAAACGGTGATGCGCGATGTAGAAAAGGTTGCCACGCTTGCATTGATCGACGATGCTTGGAAGGAGCACCTTCGCAATGTGGACGATTTGAAAGAATCGGTGCAAGGCGCAAGTTTTGAGCAGAAAGACCCGTTGGTGATCTACAAAATGGAGGCCTATAACCTCTTTGAGGGGCTTATTGGTCACATTAATTCACAGGTGACCTCCTTCCTGTTGAAAGGCTCGCTGGACCTGCCAAACGAAGAAGATATGCGCCGCGCTCAGGCTGCTCAGTCGCAGGCCGAAGCTCAACGCAAGGCCCAGGCCAGTCGCCTGCGCACCAACAACGGTCAGCAGCAAACCGAAACACAACAAGCGGCCCAGCGTGCTGCCCAGGCAGCGGGACACAATGGCCCGGTACAACGTACTCAACCCATTATCCGTGAGAAAGTAGTAGGCCGAAACGACCCTTGCCCTTGTGGCAGTGGGAAGAAATACAAGCAATGCCATGGGAAGTAATAAAGTGATGAAGCGATGGAGTGATAAAGTGATTTGCACTCGATTGCAGCATCGCTCATCACTTTATCACTTCATCATTTTATCACTTCATCACTTCATCACTTCATCGCTTCATCATTATGGAAGCAACGATCACCAAATTCTACACGGCCTTTCAGCAGAAGGACTATGAAACAATGGCTTCGTTGTATCATCCTGAAGCCATGTTCAAAGACGCTGCTTTTGACCTGAAATCCGGCAAAGAGGCGGGCTTGATGTGGAAGATGCTGATCACTGCCGGAAAAGACCTACGCATAGCATTCAGCGATGTGAAGGCAGATGGAGAGACTGGATCAGCACATTGGGATGCCTGGTACACGTTTTCAAAAACAGGCCGGAAGGTGTATAATAGCATTGAGGCCCGATTTGAATTTAAAGACGGGCTCATTTATCGCCATGTAGATCATTTTGACTTCTGGCGTTGGAGTCGCCAATCGCTGGGTTTGACCGGATGGCTTCTGGGTAGGAGTGACTATTTGAAAAACAAAGTCAGCACTGCGGCGATGAAGGGCTTACGTGCATTTATGGCAAAATCGGCAGATAAGGCTTAATTTTTTATTTGCCACTAATTGCACGAATTTAGACCAATACGATTCTTGCTAATTCGTGCAATTAGTGTCAAAAAATACTACGAACAAAAACAGGTTTTCACCTACAACTCAATTTTAAAACATGAAAAAACTCATTTTCTCGCTTACACTGTTGTTTGCTGCTACGAGCATTTTTTCCCAAAAAACAGCTCCTGCTGCGCCAAAGTTTGAATTAAAATCTGCCTTGGACAGTCTCAACTACGCCCACGGAATCGTTGCGGCGGAAGCTGCCAAACGGCTTCTTGGCACCGACCTGAACCCAAAACTTTTTCTGGAAGCCCTGAATGCTGCCCTGAAAAGCGAATCAACCCAGTTCACGGCTGAAAATGCGCCTAAAATCGAGCAATCGATCTCGGCAGGCATGTGGAAAGGCAACAACGCCAAGTTCCTGGATGAGAATAAAAAACGCAAAGTTGTAACCACCACGGCCAGCGGTCTTCAATATGAAGTGATGACCCGCGGCAACGGAACGGTATCCCCGCTTGCAACCGATAAAGTAGAGGTACACTACCACGGTACAATGATCACTGGCGAGATATTCGACAGTTCCGTGCAGCGTGGCCAAACCGCCAAATTCCCGCTCAACGGCGTTATCCCAGGTTGGACAGAAGGCCTGCAGTACATGAAAGAAGGCGACAAGTTCAAGTTCTTTATTCCCTATAACCTCGCTTACGGCGAGCGTGGTCGTGGTGCGATCATCAAAGGTTATTCTACCTTGATATTTGAGGTGGAATTGATCAAAGTGAATCCGCAGTAAAATTCGATTGATTCGATTATTCGATTGATTCGATTGGGACGATTATTCGAGTCAATCGAATCAATCGAATAATCGTCCCAATCGTATCAATCGATAATCGTCGCAATCGAATCAATCGAATAA
>JAUSMG010000401.1 GCA_030645295.1 Saprospiraceae bacterium
CGCTTAGAATCCGATTTTTCCAATCTGGGAATGGTACTGTCACGGCTTCGTAAAGTCCCGCCCACCAAGCGGGCTTTGGTTACGGCACTGCAAGATCTCTATGAAGGCATTACTGATTTTGAAGTAATAACCGAAGGAGGCACAGTGCAGGTTTTTTTTACAGAAGGTGATTTTTCCATCCCTGCTACGCGACTTTCGGACGGTACGCTGCGCTATCTATGCCTACTTGCCATCCTACTTGACCCTACACCACCTCCGCTTATCTGCATTGAAGAGCCAGAGTTGGGACTTCACCCCGATGTATTGCCTAAAATTGCTGACTTGCTGGTGGATGCCTCACAACGTACACAACTCATTGTCACAACGCATTCCGATGTATTGATTGATGCGCTGTCCGAGCAGCCGGAATCCGTCTTAGTCTGCGAAAAACACGAAGGGCAAACTCAAATCAAACGGCTAGACCGTGCCGACATCGCTCATTGGCTTGCAGATTACCGCTTGGGGCAACTTTGGACACGCGGAGAATTAGGAGGTACTCGATGGTGAGCATTAAAATCTACATCGAAGGTGGTGGCGATGGCAAAGATTTAGACAGCCGTTTCCGGGAGGCATGGACAAAATTCTTCAAAGCCGCAGGCTTGCAAGGCAAAATGCCTCGCCAAGTACGCGGCAAAGGCCGAAAAAATGCTTATGATTTGTTTTGCACAGCCATCCAAAATGCTAAATCTGACGAATTGCCCCTGCTTTTAGTCGACAGTGAGGACACAGTTGCAGGCGACCACACTGCTTGGCAACACTTGAAAACACGCGACCGCTGGGACAAACCCGTTAAAGCAGATGATCAGCATGTTTATCTCATGACACAACTTATGGAAACCTGGTTATTGGCTGATCCGACTACGCTTCAAGCCTATTTCGGCAAAGATTTTAAGTCAGATAAAATACCCAATTGGCCAGATTTTGAGGCTGTTCCAAAGCAAACCGTTCTTGATATATTGGACAAAGCCACCAGCAGCAAATACGCAAAAGGCAAAGTGTCTTTTGAAGTTTTGAGCAAAACCAGTCCACAAATAGTGGCAGAGAAATGCCCGCACGCCAAGAAATTTCTGGACTTTTTGAAAGAAAGATAATACTGTCTCAACCCACTTTACTCCTTCACCAACTTCCCGCTAGCCACCCCATTTCCGCTTTTTAATTTCCAGAAATACACGCCAACAGCTTGATTTTCAAAAGAAACGCGCAGCGACTCGCGATTTTGCGCGAGCCATTTTTTGGCAAAAACCTGTTTGCCTTCTGCATTGAAAATTTCCAAAAGCGATTCTCCTGAAAGGTTTTCAAAAGTAAAGATCGCAGCCTCCTGGAGCGGGTTGGGCGAAACCACTGCTGTAGGCAAAATGGGCGAAACCGTGCTGACGGTGGGCGCCCATTGCAAGGCGGCTTGTACAGCGCCCAGTGCATCCACGCGCCCCCAACCATAAGCATGATTGGGTCGTGCGATGCCGGAACTCGTGCCACAATCCAAAGTATCGGCGAAATAGATGGCCGTTTGTTCCACAATGTCCTCAATATCATCCACATGCCCCGCAAGCGCTGGATTGGCTGAAAGCACGAGCGCCACAAGTCCTGCCACGTGCGGCCCTGCCATGCTGGTGCCGCTATAATTGGCATAATTCCCGCCGGGCGTGCTGGAGCGCACATTCTCTCCGGGAGCGCTCACATTAGGTTTCATCCGATAACTGTTGTCAATAAGCACCGGACCGCGACTGCTGAAGCCTGAAATGAAATCATCTGAACGCGTAGATCCAATACTAAAACTCTCCTCAAAATAAGCGGGTGGACCCAGGGTCGTGCTGCAGTTCGATCCGAAATTTCCATTGCTCACCACAACCACCACGCCCGATGCTTTCAGGTTGGTCACGGCAGCCTGAAGCAATTCATTGACGGTAAAGTCTGTGCAGCCTTCTTCCACAGCACAATACCAGGAATTATTGACAACATGGGGCGCTTTTGCCGGATCCGGATTTTGTCCACCCAAATCCGTGGGCGCCAGAAACCATTGGAAGCATTCGATGTAACTGGAAGGCTTGCCCCAACCGCGTTCCATGTTGCGGCAAGCGATCCAATTCGCGGCCGGCGCAACCCCAATCTGGTTGCCCTGGCCGTCATCCCCAGTCATAGTGCCCATGGTGTGGGTGCCGTGGCTGTTATCGTCGCAAGGAACAGGAGAATTGAGGCCACAGGGGTTGATGCCCGGATTGCCAAGGGTGTCGTTGTTGAGCGGGCTAAAATCATGGATGGCATCGTGCCAGTTGTAATTGTGCTGACTGGAGGCTACATCGCCCGTCCAGCCCCGGTATTTGCCCTGGATGGCGGGGTGTGCCCAGTCAAAGCCCGTGTCGGCCCCACCGACCGTAATGCCCTGTCCGGAATAACCCATCGCCCAGACTTCAGGGGCCTGGATCTTCGCGATGCCCCATTCTACGGCGTCCCGGTCTGCGGCATTGCCTGCATCGTTGGTGGCTTGCGCCGGACCCATAAACTCAACCCAGGGATCGGACGTAATCGCTTCTATTTCAGGGAGTTCTGCCAATCTATTAAGCAAGGAAGCATTGGCTTTTTCTACGGCAAGTGCGTTCACGAGGAAAAGCGTGTTGGCGGAGGCGCCGTTTTCTTGTAGCATTTTAAGCGCGTTATGCTGCGCGCGAGCGGCAGTTTCCTGCAAGCGTGAAAAGACAAAACGCGCCTTTTCGGACTTCGTTTTCAAGGTTTGGGCAGCGCGCAGATCTGCCTTTTCTTTAAAAACCAAGAGTACATCAGCGGATTCGCCAAGATCCATGGAAGCAAGGATCTCTGGAGCAATTTTTAAACGCCAGGATTTTGCTGGCGTTTGGCCAAAAAGATTGAGGATAAGGCTATTGAAGAGGAAAAACAGAAACAGTTTTTTCATGAATTGTTTAAAAAAATTTGAGGTCAAAAGTAGGCCAATGTTTAGAGCATGTTAGTGATGAAACCTCGAATTGCCACAGTCGGCGAAATATGGCCTGACTCAGCGTTGCAACCGCATGCGGAAATCCAGCGTTGCAAATCCGCCTGCGTCAAAGTGCTCGATTCGAATGCGGTGACTGCCCCCTAATTTAACCGTGATTTCGTCCGTTTCGGGTTCGTGAATGTCCCAGTTCTCGATCAAAAGTTTGTCGTCGAGGTAGAAACGAACGCCATCATCTGAAGTGATTTCAAGGATGTAATCGCCCGGCGCGATCGTGAATTCTGTTTCGGACCGTGTGGCAAACAGGTCTTCGTTCACGCCTTCCATGGGGCTGCCCCACCAGGCAAAGTAGAGATCGTTCATCTTTTTTTCGGCGACGGGAGTGCTCCAATTGATAGTCTCACTTGAAGTGAGACTATCACTTGGACTAAAATTGAAAAATTTCACCCGCCATTCCAATTTTTTCTCAAAACGCTGAAAATCAAACTTATATACCTTTCCTGTGGGAACAACTTCCCCAAAAACTGTTTTGACCACCTGTGGACTGGTGTACTCAAATTCTATAAAAACCGCATCGCTCGCCGGGTCGCGCTCCACCGTAATCGTAGCAGGGACCGTTCCTCTTTTTGCACTGACACTGTTCACGCCATCCATTCTGGCGATCTTCCAGTTGCCCGATGGCCCGATGAGCACAAGGGAGTAAAGATTGCCCGCTATCGTATCAATGGAAGCGATGGGGCGGCGGAAATCGAAGGGGCCCCATTCATCCATGAGAATGAACTTTCGGCCACGCGGAAAACCTCTGGGGAGCACAGCCAGCATTCCGTCAGCAAGACTATCGGGTTCTTTAAGTTCATGGAGCGGGATATCCAGCGCGGCGTATGGGTTTTCCGGGCTTTTACCGGGATGGGAAAAGTTGAGGTTTTTGGAAGGCATTAGTTCGGGAATTGCCCAGACTTCCGCGATTTTAGCCTCCGTATTATAAATATCATTGCGGATGAATTTCAGGGATTCGTTGGGTTTGGCGCTTTCAAGGAGCCGGTCAAAGCTTAAAAAAAGGTTTTCGCCATTGACGGAGATGTTTTTTGAATTGCTGATTTTCAGGGGTTTTCGGGTGTCCAAAAAAATATTTCGGTCAAGGACCGCGTCCCGGCTTCGGGTGTCGCGTTTTTGGGCGTAGCCCCAATCCGTCGGCTGGGTTTCGCGGGCCCAAAGTTGAATGCCAGTGCTGTCAAACTGAAAAGCATTTCGTTGGATGGTATCATTTTGGCCGTGCTCAATGGCAATACCCGTTTTACAATCGGCAATGAAATTGCCCGTGAAGGAGCTTTCGTAGCTATAACCACCCCAGATGCCGTAGGTACATTCAATGATCTTGTTGCCCTGGATCCGGTTGCGCGAAAAAGTGACTTCCACGCCGTTGGTGGGAGCATAACTGAAGTCGTTGCCGATGATGAGATTGTCGTTGCAGCCGCCCTCACCGGTGTCCATAGTGCTCTGCCCTGCCCAAAGAAAAAGTCCGTCGCCACAATGCGTGGCGGAATTGTACGCGATGGTATTTTGGCTGCTTTGTTCGTACAATAAAATGCCCGCCGAATCCTGACCGCGCTGGTAAAATCCGTGGGAGTAGCCGCGCACATTCCAGTCCAAACGATTGTGCATCAATTTGTTGCGACTGCTTCTGTACAGTCCGATGCCGAGTCCGGAATTGAAGGTGAAAAAATTATTGTACACCAGAGCATCGTTGCAAACCGTCATCAAAAGAGCATTTTGACAACCCGTGATGCGGCAAGCTTTCACGGTGGCACGGGGGCAATTTTTGAGGTAAATACCTGCGCCATACCGCAGCCATTCGTCTTTTTCGTTGTGATGGTAACTCAGCCAATCGGAGAAATCTTCGCGCTCGCGGATGGAGCGCAGGCGGGGGCGATAGTTGTACGAGAAGTCGCAGTTTTCGAGCGTCAGTCCTTCTACCCCTTCGGCGAACAAGGCGATTTTATAGCCCCGGGCGCGGGCGTTTTTGAGGGTGATGTTTTTGCCTTTTACCACGATGGCCCTGCCGGAAAACAAATGGGGTAAAACACCCTTCGCAGCGCCGCGCATTTCGGCATTTTGGAAATCAATGACGAGGTTTTCGCCGGAAATGGTGATACAGCCTTCCGTTTCAGCGGATGGGATGATGGTATAGTCGTCCGTTGCGACTTTGCACGACTCGTTAATAATCAAGCCTTTGGAGAGGCTTATTTCGGGGATCTGGGCAAAAAGAAGGGTTGGTAGAAGGGCTGTAAAAAGGAAGCAGTATCTTCTCATGTTCGCGTTTTTGGGGGTGAAAATACGGTGGCGGGCTCGTTAATAGGGGTTTGATAAATTGAAAATAAGTCTTAAATTTGCATAAAAGAATATGACAATGACCGCCATTACAGAACATCCACGCAGGATGACCATTGAGGAATCACTACGCCAGGCTTTCCAACCGTGTTGAATCTGACCTTTGGCAGTTGAGTACCGTGCAAGAGCTCGACCAAAACATCGAACTAAAATCCATCGGCTGCACCATTTCCATGCGCGATATTTATTTCAAGACAGAAGACTTGTAAAAAACTTTATTTCGACCGCGTACCTTAGACAGCCCTCCAAAAAAAATCCGGCCCGCACATGCGTTGCCGGATTTTTTTTAAAACCCACTATCGGATCGTTGAAAAACCCACTCAAATCTTCACCAACTTCAATGCTGCGCCTGCGCCATTTTCTGTTGCAATGCGCACCACATAATTGCCTGAAGGCAGGTGTTGGAGATCAATATCCAGTTGGTTTTCCCCCGTCGAAAGATTGACAGCGCGGGTCATCAGTGTTTCACCCAACAGATTATGGAGGCTGATGATAGCATCCGAAGCGGCATTGGCACGAAGGGATAACTGTGCAAAATCAGTGGTCGGATTGGGCGCAATTTTCAGGTCAAAGTCCTGACCTGAAATTTCGTCCGTGCCAACCATAAGACTGCGGATACCGTTTGCGAACCATACGCCCCAATAATGGAATGGCACAACTTGAGTACTGTTGCCTTGTGCCTGGATCTTATTTGCATTAAGCCCTTGCAAACGCAGATTGTAGTCCAATCCGTTTGCTTTTTCGTATAGTATTTTGTTGTCAAGCCGGGTATAATTCGGCCAGCCAAGCACACCATTGTTGGTTATAATGGCGTCATAATCACCCGTTTCCGAGTTTGCGCCCAATATGTCATACCGCAAGGTTTCGATCTCGTCGATCAAATCGAAAGCAATGACGAATGGAGAGTTTTTGGCAATGGCAGGGTTTGCTACGCCTACTTTTTCAGGCAGACCCGTGAAAAGTTTCGTGATGAAAGCATCCCCGCCATCGGTGAATTCATCATTCAGCCAGTATTGTACAAAACCAATATCCCAGTAGCCAACACCGTCAAGGTTGTTATAGGCATCATACTTCAGGTATTCACCGGAATAATCAAATTCCAGCACATCAGCATATTGCACGTCGCCCGTGATCTGACCTTCTGAATACGTCGGATTGTAGAGATAATAGGTCTCAAAAGCTCCCAATGGATCTGCCAGGTCAAAGATGTAAATACGAGGCTCTTCGAAATCCAAAATCCCGGCAATAAACCGTCCGTCCTTCGAAATGGCTACATTGCGCCAATTGTCACCGTCAGCACTCAATTGCGTTGTCACAAAAGAGATCGGATTGGTTTGATAGTTGATATCAATGCCCAGTACTTTTCCCTGGTCGGTCACGAAAACCACGCTGGCGCCGTTGTCTGTAACGCTTGGACGGTTTTTAACGCCCTGATTGAAAAGCGTGAGCAATACCTGACCATTGCTGTTGGTAAGCTCAAGTCTAACCCCGTCATCACTGGCGCAGACAATGTAATCTGTCCCTGGGTTAGGGGACAATTGACCAAGATAATTACCGGTAGGGGTGTTGCTTCCGATACCCACCTGAGCGAAAGCATCCGCAGCAATGTTTGCTACCGATGCGCCGTAGAGGTCCGTCGCAGCCTGAATGACCGCAATACGGCAGTCAATGAACTTGCTGGACTTAACAATATAGTCCCTCAAGGCTTTGTAGTACACCTGCTCGGCTTTTGTCGTGCCTACTGCTGCATTGCTGGCAAAAATGAAAAAGGCGCGATTGGTAATCCCACTGTTGATATGTACTCCACCATTGTCTGCAGCACCGGTAAATTGCTCATTGGTATGGTTAGGCTGCCAGAATGCACTGTTTGCCGCTTGTCCGTTGTGCGGATTGGACAGGTCGCGCAAGGCCGTTGGAAGTCCACCGCCACTCTGCATCACATCCTCTCCAATTTTCCAGTCGTTCGCATCGCCGTCGATCATCTGGCCAAACACGTCGGCGAATGATTCATTGAGGGCGCCACTTTCATTCTGGTAAATGAGATTGGCCGTTTTTTCAATTACACCGTGGGTCATCTCATGGCCACCTACATCAAGTCCACGTGCAAGTGGCTTGAAAGTGCTGCCCCCATTGCCGTAAAACATTGCCTGGCCATTCCAGAAAGCATTCTCCATGGACGTACCGTTGGCTTCAGATACATTCACAATACTGATGACGTTTCCACCCACTCCGTCGATCGAGTTGCGGCCAAATTTTGAACTGAAATAATCAAAACTCTTTATGCTATTGTAGTGTGAACTGATGGCGGCTGCTTTGTTTGTAAAAGTTGCGCTGTTCGATACTACAAAATCTGCAGTGAAATTCTGGTTTTCAGGCGAAGTATTAAACCCATCGAGCGTAACGATTACCCCAACCGGGTCGTTTGGCATATTGGATGAACTGGCGTTGAACATGGATTTGCTCGCATCTTCGAGCAAAAATTGGCTGCCAGCCTGCCAGCCTCCATTGATAAAAGAACGGTTCACGCCTAGCAAGTCAATCCCATTGACATTCGTTGGCATTTCTTCATCTGCTGGTGAATTGAAGATTGCGGGATTTGAGGATGCGTGATTTTTGCATTCGTCAACACCTCTGTGCAAATGCCCTGTCAAATTGCAGGTGTGCTCAAAGTAATTCAGCACCTCGCCGGTGATGGCATCCACGAACCACTCTGAACGACTGAGTACATTTGGACGGGCCGCTACATGCCAGGTCAGGCGCTCGCCTGCAAGGTTTTCTTTTGGATGGAAAACGATCAAAACCGCTGTAAATGGCGGTCCGTCAATCAGTTTCAAATCTTCCACCGACCATTCGGTTTTGATGTTCGAGAGACCGATCTCGGTTTTAACCTTCATAATGGCAGCATCTGCGCTCACCGAAGGAACAAGGGAAGTAAGTTTTGGTGAAGGGAAATACCGGCCGTTCATGCGTTCGAACGCGCCGTTTTTTGTGTGACATATCAATTCGCCACCCCAAACAGGTAGTCCGTTGAAAACTTGCTCCAGGCGGACGTGAGCGTTGCCCTGCTCATCATTTTGGACGGTTTTAAACACAAACTCCGTATTGGGCTGCGTAATGCCCTGTGGCGTAAGACTGGCGCAATATACAAGTGCGCGCTCGCCCATTGGCTTGCTTTCTACAGCAGTTCCGGATGCTTCGGTTTTGCCTTCAAATAGAATGGGTAAACCGTTTTCGCCACGTAGAATAGAAACTTCCGAATGTTGCGAAATGGTAGAAGGCTCGAGGGTATTCAAAGGCTTAGGCCGCTGGGCGGCTACTCCAAATGGATTGCTAGCGACGGGCACAGCGTCTTTACCGGGCCAGTTAATGCTCGGTTTACCCGCCGTAGCCTTGGCGGAGGAGGGTGCTTTTTTGCCGTGTTGTGCAAACATGGGGGCTACTGCAAAGGCCAGCAGCACCAGGAGGGATATGATTTTTTTCATGTAAAAAAAAGAAGGTGGGTGTAAGAAATCAGGTTTGGAAGGACAAAGGTGGAAAAAAATGTCCATTGCTCAGCCCATATTCCTTTCATCCACCTCAGTAAGCACCGCTCCGGCAAATTGACTGTCCAGCGCACGTAAAAATTCGATCGAAGTCTGGTCGGCGTTTTTCAGCATTGAGCTGGCATTAAAAACAGCCAATAATTTGTCCGCAAAGGGTACAAGTTCCTGCGCATC
>JAUSMG010000422.1 GCA_030645295.1 Saprospiraceae bacterium
GGTTTGGAAGGCCCATGTAGGTGAATAACTGCCTGTTCCGCAATCATTACTCGATTGAAGCCGCCAGTAGTAGACAGATTCCGTCAGAAGTCCGGCTACCGCAGCGCTTGTGCCGCTAACAGTCTGGCTCGAAATGATAGATCCTGGGGAGAACGAAGGACTTGTAGCCAGTACCATCAGATAAGTGCTGCCTGCCGGGGCAGCCGTCCAGGAAAGGATCGCAGTTGTACTGACGCCGGATTCGCCATTCGCCGGACTAATTACCGAAGCTGTACCCGGAACGCCGGGCAATACCGTAAGCGCCACCGTTGCGGTTTGTGTTACTGCGCCACCAATGCCGGTAACGCTGAGGGTATAATCTCCCGCCATGGCTGGCGTAAGGTCGGAAATTGTGAAAGTAGCGGTACCGTTTGGCATTACCGGATTTGGGGCAATATTGATGCTTGCACCAGCAGGCGCTCCGGTCACGCTCATTGTCACTATGCTGTTGAAGCCGGCAATAGGGTTCAGTTGGCTGGTAAAGGAACCCTCTGAACCTGCACATAAGGTCAGGTTACTTACAGAAGTGTTGATCAAAAAGGTAGGTGTGGGTGGAATTTGAATGCTGAAATTCGTATTGGAAATATCGAAGAAGATATTGCCCACGGATTCAACCCGAACCCGGCAAGTGGCCGATACGTTATTGGGCACCGTGATCGATGCCGAGCCATTGTTCGGTACACTGGCTGCCAGTTGCACCGGGTAAGTAAAGCCCCCGTCGGTCGAAAGTGTAATGCGCACATTGGCGCAGGAAACCGGTACCGCTGTGGTGTTTGCCACATCCCAGGTTACGGTTTGAGTACTGCCTACGAACCAAACAACATTTGTATTGGGCGCTGTGACCAGAAAAGGACCAGAAGTTGCGGCTACCGTAATTTGTACGTCATCTTCATCCGTACAACCTGCATACCAGTCATTGTCGCGGGCTACTACCCTGAAATTCATATTGCGTGCCACGCCAGGGAGTTCTTCCCAGGTCGAGTTCACATTGTTCACCAGATCAGGCAAACGTGGGAAATAGCGCGTTGGCGATGTGGTTCCTTTGTAGGATCGAAACAATGGGCCCACTGTGGCGGTAGAAACCGGAGGTGAAGGCGCGTTACCAAAGTCGATCTGCTCCCAGGTATAGGTCAGCGTATCACCATCGATGTCCGTACCAACTGCCGTGAGTGCAAAAGGTGTTGATTTGGGGATGATGCGATTGGGTCCGCCGGTTACGTCAGGATTGCGGTTGGTGGTCGTGATCTTTACAGGGCAAGTATTCGCGCCTCCGGTGTAGATGAAAGCGCCCATTTCCAGGATGTTGTAACCGTGGAAAATGTCTTCGCTGGACGTTGCCACATTTTGTGCGCCACAGATACCAGCGTAGGCCATAATGGTGGTTCCGCTACCCGGCTCAACCGCTGCGGGTTCGTTCACATTGCCACCACAGTTGCCAAAAGTGTGGCTGCCGCCAAACTGGTGGCCCATCTCGTGCGCAACATAGTCTATATCAAAGGGGTCGCCAACGGGGGATCCTCCGCCAGTAACGCCGTTGGCTTTGCTGGTGCCACATACCACATACAGCCCTGCAATACCTCCGCCGCCGGTACTGAATACGTGGCCAATATCATAGTTGGTTACGCCGATCACGTTGTTGCAGGTGATCTGATTCTGGCCAAGCATTGCGCCACCGTCGTTGTTGGTGTAGGGGTCGCTGGCGGAGTTGAGGTAAATGACGAGGTCGTTGTTGGCGATGATCTGCATCGTTACGGCAAAGTCTGTTTCGTACACACCGTTCACGCGGTTCATCGTAGTGTTCATGGCTGCCAGCGCAAGCGGCTTGGTACCCCCGTGGAAAGCAGCGTATTCACCGGTACAAGCCAATGCCAGGCGATAGCGACGAAGTTTTGTATCGCCTTGGAATTCAGTCAATTGTGCGGCAGTCAAAGGCTTGCCGTGTTCCAATAATTGTGCGCCATCGGGTTCGGGCGTGGCACAGGTCCAGAGCGCGTCGTCTGCGGTTGGGAGGTAATCTTTTTTATGGTAAACAACATAAAACTCGGTGTTGCCATGTACTGCCGGGTCAATGAAAAAAGTACCGTTTACGCTAGAGCGCACCATACCGTGGAAGCCCCAGGGGGTGAGGTCGCATTTTAAAATAGCGGTCGGGTCGTCAATTCCCCGGCCCGTATAGCTGCGGATCTGAGGGTATTTGGCCTGAAGATCGGGGTGCATCACAGGAGTTTCTTCCAATTGAAAACGCCCCATGCCGCCGCCCGGCAATGGCAGGGAAAGCACGGGCCAATTGCCAGATTCTGCAGCAGGACTGAACCGCTCGGGTGCAGCGGCCAATACAGGCTGTAATGCAGTAACATTGAGCCGTACAGCCCGAAATTTTGAAGGTTGGATTCGGCGTTCTCCGGTCGCCGGAATGCCACTTTCTGGCGAGTCTGTCCAGATAGTTTGGGCATGAGAAGCGCCGACGAACATCAGCGCACACAGTAGGGTGAGAAGTTTCTCAAACATTAGAAGAAGGAAAATTTTGGATTTGACAACGAAAAGGACGTGAATGGCCTCGATTTGGGAGTATTGGGTACCTAGGATTATAAATAAAGGCGAAAGTAGCCAGCTCCGGTCTTTGAAACCGAAAGATTATCAATGTTTGGCAAACGGTGGCAAAAAATAGGCCCTCATATCCCTCCCAAACAAATATACTTCACCTCCAAAAAATCCTCCAGCCCATACTTAGACCCCTCGCGCCCAATGCCACTTTCTTTTACCCCGCCAAAGGGCGCGACCGTCGTGGCCACCAGGCCAGTGTTTACCCCTACCATGCCATATTCCAGGGCTTCAGCTACCCGGAATACCCGCCCGATATCGCGGCCGTAGAAGTACGCGGCTAAACCGTAGGGTGTATCATTTGCCATTTTGATCACCTCTTTTTCTTCTGAAAAACGGATCACCGGCGCTACCGGACCAAATATTTCTTCGTGCATAATGTCCATGCTGCTGCTCACATCCGCGAGTACCGTGGCTTCGTAAAAAGTGCCCTGCAAGGCGTGGCCGCCCGTCACGATGCGCGCACCTTTTTGGGTGGCATTGCCGACCAGTCGCTGCACTTTTTCGAGGGCTTCGGCATTGATGAGCGGCCCAATGTTCACGCCTTGCTCTGTGCCCGGGCCGATTTTTTGCTTTAACACGGCAGCCGTGAATTTTTCCAGAAACGCCTCATAAATACCGTTTTGTACAAAGATCCGGTTTGCGCAAACACAGGTCTGCCCTGCATTGCGATATTTGGCCACAATGGCGCCGTCTACAGCCGCATCCAGGTCGGCATCGTCGAACACGATAAAGGGTGCGTTGCCGCCGAGTTCGAGGGAGATTTTTTTCACGGTGTCGGCACTCTGGCGCATGAGCAATTTGCCCACTTCAGTGCTGCCGGTAAACGAAACTTTGCGCACGATCGGGCTGTCAGTCAGCACCTTACCGATGGCGGGCGCGTCCATTCCCGTCACAATATTGAGCACTCCGGGCGGGAATCCGGCCCGGATGGCAAGTTCAGCCAAGGCCAGGGCAGAGAGCGGGGTTTCTTCCGAAGGTTTGAGTACAACGGTGCATCCCGCGGCGAGGGCAGGGGCCACTTTGCGGGTGATCATCGCATTGGGAAAATTCCACGGCGTGATGGCGGCCACTACCCCAATGGGTTGTTTGACCACCAGCAATCGCATGCCTGGCAAATGCGGCGGAATGATGTCGCCATAAGCACGCTTGCCTTCTTCTGCAAACCACTCGATGAAGGTGGCGCCGTAACGAACTTCACCTTTGGCTTCGGGAACGGGTTTGCCTTGTTCCAGGGTCAAAAGCAGCCCGAGATCGTCGGCATTTTCCATAATCAGATCGTGCCATTTGCGCAAAATAACGGCTCGGGCGGTGGCCGTTTTGGCCCGCCATTCGGGCAGGGCGACTTCGGCGGCTAAAATGGCGCGTCTGGTTTCTTCCGGTCCGCAATCGGCAACTCGGGCGAGTTCGTCGCCGGTGGCAGGATTGGTGACGGGGAATGTTTTGCCGGAATCAGCGAGGCGCCATTCGTTGTTGATGAAGGCTTCGCGGTGGAGGAGTGTGGAATCTTTCAGGAAGGACATTTAATTTTTAGGTCATTTATATGTAACTGGAATTGCGGCAAATCTACCCCAAATTGGAGAATTTTGCAAGCAGTTGATGAAAGTATAATCAACGGTTGGTGTAAGTAATTTCAGAATAACTCCGTTAAAAATATTGCACAATAGAGGATATTATTGTGAAAAAATTCACGATTAAGCCGTTTGGATTCGTTTCTTTCGCATTCTTATGAACCGTTTACCTTAAATTTTTTATTATGAGATTCAAACTTACTTCATTATGGGCATTTATTTGCCTTGTGTTTTGTACAAATGGCCTTTTTGCACAAAACACATTCCAAAAAACGATTGGAGCTGAAGGAGAGGACATTGCCAACTGGGTACTCGAAATCCCGACGGGTTATATCATTGCCGGACAGGGTAGTATCCTGAATGAAGCCCCCAATGCTTGTCTCTTACAGCTCGATCTGGCAGGCAATATCCTCTGGCAAAAACGTTACGGCGCTGGCTATCACTTCAATGAGGTCCTGAATGCCGGAGACGGATTCATTGCCTTGGGGGAGTCCAATGCAGGCGCATCGGATGTTGATATTTTCCTCCTGCGCACGGACTTAACGGGCAATCCTGTTTGGAGCAGGAGAATTGGCGATTCAAGCACCACTGATGTCGCTACTTCATTGATTGCTGTGCCTGGAGGCTATCTTTTATCCGGTATATTAGCGCCCTCTGGTACCCTGGGTTTTAATAC
>JAUSMG010000435.1 GCA_030645295.1 Saprospiraceae bacterium
CTGCGCACCATCGCTGGCCTGGATCTGCATATTGCCCGTCAGCCCGGTAGCGGGTGCGGTGAAGGTGCCATTGAATGTGCCAAACTCGTTACTTTTCAATTTCAACTGGCCTTTTGCCTGATTGTTGGCATCGCGGAACACAACCGTAACGGTTTGATTGGGCACGATCTGCGGCAAGGTTTTTTTGCCCGCTCCGGCGCTTGCTTGTTTAAAAATCAAACCTTTGAAGTACACCATTTGTCCGGGCCGGTACATGCTGCGGTCGGTAAAGAACTGCACCTGCGGGATCCGTTCGGGATTGTCCCGATGGCGATAATTGTACGCTTGTCCGATCCAGAGCGTGTCTTTGCCAAGGGTGGCACGTACCAAGGCGGAGCGACTTTCGGGAAGGACCAATTTGACAAATCCTTCGCGATCACTCGTGCCTGAACCAATGTTTTTGAGCTGGCGTCGGCCCGAATTATAGTCCTGCTGGAAAAAATCGAGTTTCACAGCTGCCAGGGGCGCGCCGGAATTGCGGTCGGCGAGGACGAAGCGGGTAGCGCCGCGCTCGTTGTATTGTACCGAGGCTATGTTGGAAACGGCGAAATTGGTATGCACCACCGGGCCTTTACTGGATTGAAAATCAGCGTTTTCTGAAACAAAAACCCAGTAATTCCCAAAGGGAAGACCATCGAGTGCGATCTCTGTTTTATGCTGCTGATAATCGCCCGGGTCCTGAAGATCCCAGGAACGGCTTTGCAGCGGACGAAGGTTTTTGAGGTATTGGTACTGCTGATTCCAGTCGAGATCATCCCATTTTTCCCGGTTAAAATCGGCCTTGACCACCCTGACCCAGACTTTTTTCAGGTTGCGGAAACCGACTTGCACGAGGATGTTTTTGTCGGGCAAACTGACTTCTTCTACCATACTGCTCAGGTTAGGGGATTGAATTTCCCGAAGTAATTGCTGACAAAAAGCGGCCCCATAGGTGCCGGGATGGCGGCGGATAGCTGCTTCCAGTTCTGTAACGGCCGTTCTGGCGTTCGCGCCTTTGTCTCCTGAATCAAGGGTATAGATATGGGAGGCATAGGCATGAATCACTTCGCCATCGGAGGGATGGTTTACGGCCTGGGATTTAAGTTTCTCCAGTGCTTTTTGGTAAAGTTCAGCCTTGTTTTCCAGGCTTGAATTGTTCAGCACAAACTGCAGGCGTTTCAGATCAGCGTCATAAAAAGCGCCGGATTTTGCAGCGAGGTGTGCGGATAATATTTTTTGGAAAACCTGCAAGGCCAGCCACTTGCCGCTGGTCAGGTCTTTCGTTTCAAATCTGATTTTGACAAATTCTTCAGCAGGCGCAAACGCAGAAGCCTGATCCAATTGGAAAGCGTAGGCAGGCTCGGTGAGGTAACTGCGCTCGTTGCTGAAATACTCTACCGCACGGTGTGCGAGCAAGTCGAAGAGTGTAGGACGGAGCGGGATGGTTGCTACAGAATCGTTCTGCCCCGGCGTGGTGATGTCGCGAAACTGTTCAATCGGGTACATTTTCAACAGGCCTTCCTGCGCTATGGAGGCGGAAAACAGTTCGAGCGCATGTTTTTCAATTTGCGCAGCGCTCCAGGTCAGGATGTCACCGCCTTCGACCCCACCCCGGCCCTCCCCGTCCAGAGAGGGGGCAATTGGTGTTCTTTGCTGGAGATTCCAGCCCTGGTTTTGGAGATAGGTGGAGTACAGTTGTCCCAGAATGCTTTGCAGCAGTGGTTTTTCGGGAAGACCGACGGTAAGTGTTTCTTTTTCAATGGTTTGAATGGCTTTTGTGAGGCCGTCTTCTTCGAGCATGGTGATGTATTTGCCCCGAAATAGAATGGCTTTCACGATCTGGGCGCCGTTTTTATCGCGCTTGGCGCGGGCCTGGATGGACTCTACTTTTTCCAGGGCGCTTTTATAAAGACCCTGGGTCTGGAGGCTGTCCACGATTTTCCAGTCTTCGGCGTAATCGCCCACGGTGGTAGGCAAAGGAGGGATAGGCATTTCAGTATTTGAATTGTTTTTGATACTGGCAGCAAGCGGCTGTTCCTTTTTGCCGAATGATTTGCAGGACAAAATGACCAATAGAAAGAGGCAGACAATGAAAGTGGCGTGGCGCCCTCCTTCGCTCCGAAAGCTACGGCGGGTAAAAGGGGCAAAAAGTTTTTGGTAAAATTGCATTTTCAGAAATTGTGGGTGAACGTATGCCGGAACGCTGTTCCGGCGCAATCAATAGTCGTGGGTGAACGTATGCCGGAACGCTGTTCCTGCTTTGTTGGCTGATACCAACGAACAAACATACAAAACGCAGAGATGCTTCTTGTCACAAAAAATACACGAGGAGGGAAGTTGTTTTTTGAATAAATTCATTTCGACCTCCGGAACGGTAAAAAGTGGTAAATCCTTGTTTCTTTGCTCATCCTAATTGCTAAAAATGGAAGAATAAGACGAAATCTCTATCCACACCCGGTGTAGTTCTTCTTCCTCGTGATGGTGTTTTTCATTGGTCATTGCTGGTGGTTTTTGTGTTTTTTAAAGATGCGTAAAAGAAGCGAAAACAAACAGAATCGTAGCAAAGCGTTGATTTGCAAGTCCTATGTGCTTCCGCGACGCTACGGTTATTTTGCTACTTAAAACCAGAGTATTTGCGTAAATTTGTCGGATTAAATAGTAAAACATAATGTAATCCATCCAAAAACCCACACAGGCGAAGTCACCATCAAAATATTTCAGCTCAACAACCCCGACCGAATAATCATCCGTCAGGAACTGGCCATAGATAGGCGTTGGCCATAATTATTACTTTTTTAAACATGCCCGATCGCGAATACTTCAAAGGAATCCCCCGCATTCAGTACGAAGGCCCCAAGACGGACAATCTCCTTGCGTTCCGCTGGTACAATCCCATCCAAAAAGTGGGCGGTAAAACCATGCGCGAGCACCTCAAATTCGCGGTGGCCTACTGGCACACGCTCTGCGGCACTGGGGGTGACCCATTTGGTCCCGGCACGAAGCAATTCAGGTGGTTGGAGGCAAAAAAGCCGCTGCAACTAGCCCGCGACAAAATGGATGCGGCATTTGAGTTTGCCACCAAGATCGGAATCGATTATTATTGTTTTCATGATTTCGACCTCGTGGAGGAAGGCGAAACCCTGGGTGAAAGCGAACGACGCCTGGTAAAGATCACGGATTACGCCTTGGAGAAACAAAAGGCCTCGGGGTTGAAAGTGCTTTGGGGCACGGCCAATTTGTTCAGTCACCCGCGCTACATGAATGGCGCCGCCACGAACCCGGATTTTCAGGTAGTCGCCTGGGCTGCTGCGCAGGTGAAAAATGCCCTGGACGCGACCATCAAACTCGGCGGTGAAAACTATGTATTCTGGGGCGGCCGGGAAGGCTACATGAGCCTGCTGAATACCAACATGAAACGGGAACTCGAGCACCTCGGTCGATTCCTCCAAATGGCCAGGGATTATGCACGGAAGTCCGGGTTCAAAGGCACGTTTTTCATTGAACCAAAGCCGATGGAGCCGATGAAACACCAGTACGATTTCGACGCGGCTACCTGCATCGGCTTTTTGCGTGAATACGGGTTGGAAAAGGATTTCAAACTCAATATCGAGGTGAACCATGCCACGCTCGCGCTGCACACGTTCCAGCACGAACTTCAGGTGGCGGCCAATGCCGGGATGCTGGGCTCCATTGACGCCAACCGCGGCGATTACCAAAACGGCTGGGACACGGATCAATTTCCTATCAA
Source organism: Saprospiraceae bacterium (assembly GCA_030645295.1). GTDB lineage: Bacteria > Bacteroidota > Bacteroidia > Chitinophagales > Saprospiraceae > M3007. The sequence goes on from JAUSMG010000435.1 coordinate 3,767, forward strand.
TGTGTATGAACTGACGGAGGCCATGCTCGTCATCCTTCAGGCAGGCGGAATAGCAGGGGGGGGCATTAATTTTGATGCAAAGACTCGCCGTAATTCCACTGATCTGGCCGATATATTTTATGCACACATAGGCGGGATGGATGCATTTGCACGGGCACTTTTAGCGGCGCAGGAGATTCTGGAAAATTCGGAATACCGGAAATTGCTCACGGAGCGCTATGCCTCTTTTGATACGGAGGAGGGCCAGGCTTTTGCGTCAGGAAATTTGAAAATCAAGGACTTGCGGAATATTGCGCTTCGGGATGGCGAGCCAAAACAACGGAGTGGTCGGCAGGAGTTGTTTGAGCATTTATTGAACCGGTATGTTTGAGGTTTAATCCTGGCGTTGCTTCAGCACCTCAACAAACTGGATATTATAGACCGCTGTCGCTTTCGAAAATCCAGGGGATTGCAGCACGGGCTCCGATTTAACGGACTTGTAAATCTGCATCGGCAGGACGGTTAGCATAACGGATTTGCCGCCGTTGGAAGCCACCAGTATCTGCTGGCCGTCAGGGGAAAAAATTGCCGGCGCCGGATCGTTGGTTCCAATGGACCACTCTAACATGATATTGCCCTCCAGGTCCCAGAGTTTTGCGGTGCCATCTTTTGAAGTGGACAAGAGGTGTTTCCCATCCGGGGACAATACTGCGGAGATCACGGTTTCCCGATGCCCGATAAACTCATGAAGTTGTGCGCCATTGGTATTCCAAATCCGAACGTCATGGTCTTCGTCCCAGGTAATCAAATGCCCGTTTTGAAAGCCAGTTCCCAACACTTTTGTGCGGTGTGGACAGCTTGCTACCAGCGCGCCGGATGCTGAAAATAATTGAACCATTTTTTCGGCCCGAACGGCCACGAGGCTTGAACCCGAACAGTGTACCGCTTTTATTCCAGTCCCGAAGTCTTTGATCAATTTTCCTTCCGCGTCAAAAAGTCCCGCAGCCCCATCGGCAAAAAGCACTGCTATTTGCGCGCTTGCATCGTCCGTGGAGAGGCTCCGCACCAAGGCATTTTCTCCGCCTAATTTGTGATGGATGGATTGATTCATTACCCAAACATTTACCGTTCCATCAGAAGACCGGGTAAGTACACCTCCGCTGGCGGGAAATTCACGGACTTCCTGAACTGCTGCAGTATGTCCTTCTAAAACAGCAGTTTGTGTGCCTTTAAGATCCCAGATCCGTGCGGTGTTGTCGCGAGAACCAGACAAGATTAGTGCATCACCCTGCATGAAAACGGCATCCCTGATGCCTTCGGCGTGTCCGGTCAGTGTGGTGATGGTGGCGCCGTCAGGTCCCAGGACACGAATCGATTTGGCGCCGCCTTCCCATACCAAAAGTGAATCATGTTTAATTCCAGGGACCACCCTTGCGATGTTTTCGGGTAGTTGGGTCACCGTTGGCTGGTTGCCGGTACCCAGTACAAAAAAATTATGATCCGCGTTTTCAACCAATAGCCGTTGATGACTCGGGAGATACCGCATGAAAACTACTGGACTTGGGCTGTTAAAAATATTGATCGAAAAAGAATCCCGTACCGCTTCGTTAAAGGCCCGAACTCCAAAAGGCGGAAGTGCTTCGCCAGACATTTGGAGCGACATCCATGCCAATAGCACCGCATCCGAAACCTTGCCTTTAACACGTACCATGTCTGCCAAAAGCGCCAGCCGAAGCGATTCCGCTTTTACCCCGCGTTTATAGGCTTCCTGAGCGTTTTTCACAGCTTCCTCCCGGGCGCTTTTTTCCTTGGATTGCGCTTGTTCGGCTGCATCTCTGGCCGTTACGGCTTCTAAATAAGCCTTCCGCTCCCGTTCGGAAGAAGCCTGCAATTCCCGGATCCAGGTCTCTTTGGCTTCTTGCACCAATCGGGCCAAATCATTGTTAGCCGGGAGTTCTTTGCATGACACCAATCCTGCCACAAATTGACTGATGGCTTCTCCAAAGTTCTTTTTCCCCATAAATTCAAGTCCCTTGCTACGGTAATCGGTATAGCATCCGGGGTCATTTTGTGCATGGACGTGCAGGGCAATAAGTATGAGCAAGCAGGAACAGAACAGGTGTTTCATTAATATTTATAGATTGATTATCAAATGATTGTATGCGCTGGGTTACATTACCAGTGACAACTGATCGCCATTCCCAGACCTGACCCTAGTATAATGACCGGGCGAAGGTTTAGGGAAGTGGTCGTGCCGCAAAATTTGTCGTATACCCTTTGCTTCTTTTTGAAATTAAGGCTCCTTCTGGCAAAAAGCAATGCATCAATGCCAAGCACGGCCAGTCCTGTCCAGGTACAGATACGGGCGTTGCGGTCTTTTTCTTTGGCAGCATTCAGCGGGCTATTCGATTCATCAGGTGCAGGGAAGCCATCCTGCCAGCGTTGCTGATAGTCGGCATATCGGTCATCGCGTTGATTTCGGTACACTTGTCCTAGTCCTACGAGTACCAGACCAACACCACCGACAGCGTAATGGGGCAACTGCTTTTTCAGCGTAAATGCGGGCCGCGGGCCTTCGCAATTTACAGCACCCATAAGCGCACGGCGCACATGAAGCACGTACGTCGCACTAAAGTCAGGCAAACGCTCTGCGGCATCCAGCCAAACCAGGCGACGCATACCCGGAGACGTTTCTACGTCAGAAAACTCATAGGGCAATGGGCTTAATTGCTGACCATCAGGCAGTTGTAAGCGTAATGTAAGGTTAGACGCCATGTCGGTGGATTTCCGAGGCTGGTATTCCAGGACCAGGTCGCTGGCCTCCAGGCGCAGCGCGAGGAGTGTCGGGAAATCATTTTTACTTTTAAAAAATTCTTCATCGGCTGGCGCAACAAGTGCGAGTCTTCCGTTTTGCACGGCCAAATGGAAGACAATGCTGTCGTCGGCTACTTTTAATGGATAAGTTTTCTGGCCAAAGGCCGTAGCGGACAAGGCGAGTAAGAGTACAATTTGAATAAAGCGTCGCATGGGCGTTAGGTTCGAGTAAAAGAGGCTATTTATTTCTGTTTAAGGGCGCTTATTTTAATGTCCAATGTCCTCACTCCTCGGGCACATACCGCCAGAAATCGCTAAGTGTGATCTCTGTCGAAGACTGCCCACCATTGATCAAAATCCTGGTATGCCCGGTGCCGAGGTATCCCCGCTGGTCGATGGTAAAGCCCATTGCATTGGTGCGTGCAGGGGCGGGCAAAGCAGTTCTGAGTAGCCAGGAATTGGCAATTGGATCGTATTGCCACCAATCGTTCAGGTAACCCAAGGTGGCATTGTATCCAGTACCGACGTAGCCTTTGTCGTTGATCGACATGGCAACCGCCTGATATCTGCCGGGAGCTTCAGGGGGGAGGAAGGCGACTTGTTCCCATTGGCCCGGGTCCTGATCGTTCATGGGGGGGATAAACCGCCAAAAGTCACGCAAATCGAGGTTGCCGTATCGACCGGATCCGACGTATGCATTGTCATTAATAGTGAAGGCAACTGCTTCCTGCCGGCCTTTGTTTATCGCTGGTTCTAGTGGATTAAATTGCATGGGCATGCTGGCCACTGGACGCCATTGGTTTGTCACCGGGTTGTATTCCCAAAAGTCGTTAAACTCCTCGTAATTGACATCGCGGCCAGTGCCAACGTATGCCTTGCCTTTGAGGGTGAAGGCCACTGCACCAGTTCGCTTTGGGCCGGGAATAGTGTTAAAGTACAAGTCCCAGAGTTGAGTGTTGGGGTCCCAAAAAATCAGATTGTTCTGCAGGTTGCCGAACATATCGCCTATTCCACCGCACATCGCATGAAACCTTCCTCCAACGACAAAAGATACATCATTGTACTGTAAGGTTATGCTTGTCTGTGAAGGGAGGGGAACGGAAGCGGTCCATTCTCCTAAGCCGTTTTGGGCTGCAGGGTCAAATTTCCTGAAGTCTGCTGACAAGTCTCCTTGTAGGCAGCCTAGGGCTTTTCTACATCCAAAACCTGCATAGGCTATACCATCCAGTACTGCTGCCGTGCCTTCAGCATAGGTGTCAGGAAAACTATCAATCAACTCCCAACCATCGCGAACTCGGAATGTATCCACGTTTTTACTATAAAATGTTAAATTATTGGCAATCGCATAAGCACGTACATAGTAGGTTGTGTTGAATTCAAGCGAATCAAACTCGCTGTGGAACACTTCATCATCATTGCTGCTGTCTTTTGTCGAAGTCTTGCAGTCGGTACAGCCTATCGTTGGTACGGGTTCGTTTTTTTTCGAAATGACATGGCCGTGGTGTTCTACCGATTTCCCCGAGGCCGCAATGCCGCGCAATTGCCCGAATACCACCGCACTATTGTTGAGAATCAAGGCATTGCCTGTGTTTACGACGATTTCACCGATATCAAATGTTTCTGTTTTGGTAGAGAAAATACTGCGCTCACCCGCGCCTTCATCGTGAATAACTACAAACGTGCGGATATAAATGCTGCGCCCGCGCTCCAAATTACCCAGCGACATTTCAAAAAAGCTTCCACCTCCGACAGCGGGTAAGGCTTGGGTGATTTTTTGGACAACGGGCATTATTGCGCCTGGTTTGGAATCTTCCACAGCAGCGCGGTCGTAGGACCATATGAAGCCGCATTCGCCATTGACCGTAGCGCCTTGATGCAGTATTTGCCCACGCAAGGTAGCTGCATTAAAATTTTCAAAACTGGGCGACAACACGATGGTGTCCACAAAATCCAAAGTGTCCAACTTTGGAGTGGAACAGCCTAAAATGGTGTGTAAGGATAAGAGAACAAGTATTTTTTTTGTCATTGGCTTCCGAATTTTAGAGGAGCGTAGAAGGCCGCTTTGGGTTCTGTTTTCATAGGAGACCTCGGAGGTTTCGCCCGCCGAGGTCTCCATGAAAACAGAACGACTACTTTTTCAAAGAAAGCTTCAGGGTTAAAACTTCCCTATTCACCATGATTTTCAGCAAATAGATACCCGATGGTCTATTTGAAAGGTCAAGTTCAAACAGGTCACCTGGCGCAACCTGTTTCTGCTCCTGCCACAACAAACGGCCCATCATATCGTAGGTTTCAATCCGGACTTCATCAATTTCCAGAAGTTTGAAATGGAGATAGAATTTGCCTGTGCTGGGATTGGGAAACACCTGTATTTGAGCAGATAATGAAGGTTCATCAGTGCTGACAAGTATGTTGTCCACAAAAATTGGGCTGCTGACAAGAATGCAATCATTAGCATCCACAACCCTTACTTTGTAGAAGGCGGCTCCGTAAATGGAATCAATCAGGCTATCGGTTTGTCCACCAATTGGGGTGTTATTTAAATTTAACCATTGAAATTGATATGGCAACGTGCCTCCAGTCGTTTCAACCAGAATGGAGCCATTATTCAAAAAGCCGGTAGCATTTTGTATTATAGTATTGGCAATTACGAGTGGCAATGGTTGAGAAATTATCGCAGAAGCCGTGATAGAACAAACTTGGGAATTGGTGACTGTAACGGTGTAAATTCCTCCAAAAAGACCATTAATAATATCCCCAGAATTACCATTTGACCATAAATAGTTAAACGGGGCAATTCCACCAACAGGGATTGCTCGTAGAGAGCCATTATTTCCTCCGTTACAGCTTATATTGGTTTGGTCAAAATTGACGGATTCAATACCAGGCAATACGGAGACACTTACGGTGTCGTAATCTACACAATCGCCCAACCAAACAGTGAGAATATAAGTAGCATCCTGAATTGGAACCTGAATACTGGGGCCGATTTGACCATTACTCCAGGAATAACTATCGTTCACCCCCGTTTGGACTGCAGCAATGGTGATGGGGCCAACACCGGGGCATTCTTCCAGATCGGGACCAGCATTGGCGATCGGGTTTGGAGCACTTTCGAGTTTTACCAATGTCCTTTCAACGGATACACAAGGGGTGTTGATCTCTCTTGCTTCCGCCCAGTATTCATCCGGACCTGGCGGATTTTCAAAACTTGCATCGTTGGTATGAATAGGTATTCCACCGGATTGGACGTTATACCAATCTACCGTAAATCCAGCCGGAACATTCACTTCCAAGGTGGGAAATTGGGTGCTTCCTTCGCAAATCTTTTTATCGCTTAACCAGATAGGTTTGGGGACTATGTTTAAGCAGTTGCAGAATTGTGCAGGCGGAGTGATCGTGTAAGTACAACCTGTACTGACAAATTTTACCGTGATGGCTACTGATGTTCCTTCCGGGATATGACCATAAGTATAGGAATTGTCCGGGTTAAGGTTGAATACACCATTATTGGGTGTAAACTCAATATCGTCAGCATCGGTATTGAAAGTAATTCCATAAAAATTCAGGTCGGGTTCACATGCTGTTTCCAATACTGTAATGGTCGGCAATGGATTGACGGTCAACAACATCTTATCGGTGGTGGAAGGACAGACGGAGGGTTGTGAAGGGAAGGCAGTCAGTGAAATTGTGACTGTTCCACCTTGGAAATTTTGCGGCGGGGTGTAAGTCTGTGCTTGAATAAATCCGGAGCCGGGGCTGAAGCTCCCGCCCAAAGGCGCTGCACTCCATGTGGCAGAATTGGCACTTCCGCCGATAGAACCGCTCAATGGAAATACCTGATTTCCACATATTATTCCATCCGCACCAGCATAACTGGTTGCCGGTTGATCAACCCGTAAAGTCACTTTGGTTCGTGTATTGCTGGGGCAATCGTTTTGAATGGACCTTGTCTGTGCAAAATAATCGGTTGTCGCGAGCGCCGAAGTAGGTAAAAACTGGGTTTTGATCGGATTGGGATTAGGCAATAAATTTCCTCCAGATGAAGCATCATACCAATCCACTGTTTCGGTGACTGGATTGTTTACAGTAACACTTAGAAAAGGAATCGTTGTGCCAAGACACATGGAGGGATTGTTTGGGTTCTGGGGTGCCGCTGGTAAAACGGTGCATAGACAGGAAGGCGGATCAATATTGATCTCCTGAGTGCATCCATTGGCCGCAGTTGCTGTAATAGTGAAAGTTGAGGCAATGGGAATACCCACAAAAATATACGTGTTATTGCCATTATTACCGGGCAAGATATTGGGTACTGCCGTCAGGTTTGCTGTATTGCTGCTAACGATAACCTGATAGTTTTGCCAGGAAACATCGCATGTTTTGTCCACCAAACTAAGGGTAGGCAAAGGCTTGTACTGAAATGAAACCTTCGTGGAGTCCAGGCTTTCACACTGGGATATAGGATCAAGGGTCTTTGCCCAATAATCACCTGGAATATTGGTTAAAAGTGTAGGGTTTGGGCTACCCAGTTGTAACTGTCCGTTTCGGTACCAATTCGCTGACATTCCATTGAGTACATTAACGGTCAGTGAAACTGCATTTGACGTTCCCTCGCAAATGCTGATTAGGGGAGTATTGGTTGTTGGCTTTGGAATGTTGGGAGGACAGCCGCAAGCTGCGGTCGGAACGAGGGTATCCCGCTGGCAATTCGTAAGGCCATCAACCAGATGAATATTTACAGGTTGATTCACCGGTATTCCCGCGATTTCAAAGTTACCACCCGACAGGTTAGTAACGGTATAGGGTAGCGCAACTACGCTGCTGGCGTTGGTGTTAAATTGAATGGTGTAATTGTTTAAGCTGGGAGAACATGTTTTCTCTAAAACTACAAATGTTGGCTGGGCAAGCAGAATTACTTGAACAGGAACGCGGGGGCTAACACATTGAGTTGCGTTACTTCTAGCTTGGACCCAATACTGTCCAGGGCTACTTGGTTGAAATAAAGCACCTGTACTGATTGGATTCAGGCTATTTTGGTCAAGATACCATTCGGCGATCTCACCATTACCGACAAATGCTGTGAGTACCGGCGGGGTTTCGCCAGGACAATAGTCCTGCGGGCTATTGGTAGCGGGAGCGTTCACGAAGCTGCAAAGGCAAGAGGGCGAGCTTACAAATCTTGAATTGTTGCAACCAGTATTGGTATTGTTGACGGTAAGATTCAAATTTGTCCCCTTAGGGATGTTGCTAATAGTATAGGTTCCGTTAGCGGGATTGAAAATTATTGGAAATACCGGTGTGGTTGTCACAGTATTGCCGTCTGAAATGGTTGTTACAATGGTATAAGTAAGCAAATTAGCACTACAAATCGTGTCCATTGACGTGAAGACAGGATTTGGATTTACCATAAGGGTTACGGGGGTCCGGTTAAGGCTTTTGCAGCCATTTTGGACACTTTCCGCAAAATAGGTAGTGGTTACTGAAGGTTGTGGGATAGGGGTATACGTATTGGCTGGATTCGGTAATAATGAGCTGCCTCCGGTATTCTGGCTATACCAGAATACTTGTACACCGGTTTGTGGGACGACTGAAACTGCTTGGGGGCTCGCGTGTCCCTGACAAATAGAAGCGTTAATAGGGGTCGGCGCATTAGGAGTTGGGGTAACCGTGATAATTTGTGTGTCTTCGCTCGTCTTGCCACACTCCTTTTTTATTACAGTTACCGAATAGGTGGTTGTTATACTGGGTGTAACCGTGATCGAGGAATTGGTAGAACCGTTGCTCCATTCGTAATTGAAGAGGTCAACATTATTTGCCCCTACATCAGCGTTGAGGGTTATGGTGGTGCCTGCACATATATTGGTATTCGCCGTTAAAATATTTACAGGCTGCGGTATAATACATTGACCTTGTTGGGAAATGAGGACGAACTGCTGGTAAAGGCCGGGATTTTGTGTAGTATAAAAACGCAATACTACACTGCGTGGATGAACAGAAGGATTTTCTTGAAAGGTAAGCTCGATTGTTTCGGATCCTCCGCTCTGTGTCAAGTTAAGGCTTAACCAGTTTGCCGGGCCATTCATCTTTTCTACTGCCCAAGGTTCCCCGCTACTGAAAGGCAAAGTCCGGGTGATAGCAATTGGCAGGGCATTAATGAATGGGAGCCCTGGTGCAAAATTGATCGCGTTTATCTCCGTTAGTTTGGTGATAAAGCTAAAACCTCCTGATCGAAACTTGAGCGAATCGGTTACTCCGCCACCCGTAGCCGGCGCAAATGTGGGCATGAACTGCTTGATCGTTCCGTTATTTTCAGCTTGGTGCATGAAAACGTAAAAAGTATCGCCTGTAAAATAAGAACATTTCACTTGATCAATCATTTGGTCGTCGGTACGGATAGGGAAGTTTTGCGGTTGTGCAGAGTTGTGCCAATACTGGTTGGATTCAATATTATTTTTCATTTGTCCGTTTGTGTCACGGAAGTAGAATTCCAAATAATCCGTTGACACATAGTTGGGACTGGACTTTAAACTCACGGTGTGCGGGGGCAATACAGTATTGGTCGGACAACCGAAATCTCCAGTAAGAAAATCGTCATAACTAACTTGAAAAGGGTAGTTTTCACAGTTTAGGGTGAGTGTAAAGTCTGAGTTTCCGGCATTTACACCTTTGTCGACTACCAGATAATAAATCCCCTCATTTAGGTTGGCTTCTAGAATAGTGGAAGGGTTAGAAGCAGTGTTTTCGGCGTAGCCAAGGCAGTTTCCACCACAGAGGAATGAAAATAAAAACACACCCATTGGGCTTGGATTGGGCGAACTGGCCGTGAGGGTTACTTTGACCTTGGCGGGTTGGTTGAGCACAAGTTTATAAAAAGATTCCGCTCCAGTGTATGTTCGCTGTCCTCCATAG
>JAUSMG010000437.1 GCA_030645295.1 Saprospiraceae bacterium
TTATGGACAACAAAACCTACGATGCGCTCATCAGCCAAGCATCCAGTATTTCCGCCCTTGGGATCAAGAGGGCATCAATCAATTCGAGCCATCCAAAAAAGCTGACCAACCGGAGTACACTGGGTTTAAAATTAGGATTGGGGGGGCATTTACACAAGATTTTCAATCTTTTACCAATGAAAACAGTGCTAATTATGTGCCTGTTGGCAGAACCGGAGCGACCCTCTCTTCTCAGGGTGCCGTCATCAGGGATACTGTGGGGCTGAACCGCAATATTCTGTATGGCGTTGGTTCTGTTTCTGGCAGTGGAAAAAATGCCAAATGGAACTACAATGTTGCTGGGGACTCCACTTCTTCAACATTGACCGGGTTTAACTTGGCAATGGCAAATTTGAACCTTGACTTTCAGATCGCTGATGGTATCCGTGTTAGCCTTGAAAACTACATGTCCTCACGCCACCACTCTGAGTTTTGGGTTAAAGGTGGATACATCCAGATCGACAAGCTGCCTATGTTCGGGCTTACAGCCGAACCTCGTGGCATGCTGGATGCAAATGGCAACCAGATGGAAGTTTCAATAGATCGCATGGCAGTAGCAGCGGGTTGGTTCCCAAAGAAAAACATGTTGCTCAAAGGCGAATATGTGATTCAAAACTACAATGACTTTCTTGCCACTGACTATCGCAATGGCGGTAAATTCAGCGGATTTACGATTCAGGCCGTGATTGGTTTCTAAGTTTAATGGTTAATGAGGTTGTTGAGGGGTTGAGTAACCCTTCAGCAACCTCATCCTTTTAATGCTTTAAACGCCTCAACAACCTTCAACTTGTCTTATGTTTTTCGGTAAAACAGTGTGGATTTTCAGTTTCCTTTTGTTGATAGGGATGGTTTGTTTGATGGGTAATACTACTGCAACAGACAAAAAACGCTATCAAATAGAAAGTGGCAGCAGGTTATATCTAAAGGGCACTTCCAACGTAAATGCATTCACCTGTGATTGTGAAGACCAGTACGCCGGACAAGTCGCGGAGGTAGATCGTAAAGGCGGATATGCCCGTTTTCGCAACGTTGATCTGCATATAAAATCGAGAAATTTTGACTGTCACAATCGCAAGATCGACATCGATATGCAAAAGGCGCTCAAGACGGATCAATATCCACATATTAAAATCTCGTTGGTGGATACCTGGCAAGACCCAAAATATTTGGACGGGGAGTGCAAAGATTGGTTTGATGTACAGGCGAATGTCAATATCACCATCACCAATGTAACCAAATTACAGTCCATTCCCGCCAAAGCCAGGGTGCTTGGTCCGAACCGCTTTCAACTGCGCGGACAGAATGCATTGCAAATGAGTGCATTCGGCATCGAACCGCCAGAAGCCATGATGGGAATGATCAAAGTAAACGATTGGATCACCTTTCATTTCGACCTCATTATTCTCATTGACGAAATCCAGTGATCCGGTGGCGGTGCGAACGGATTGTTCGTATTCGCCTATTATTTCACAAAAAATTTAAAGGTTTTACCATGCAGAAGTTTCTAATCAAAGGCCTGATCGCAGGTGTGGTTCTTTTGGGGTTTAGTTATGCGGCGCTTTATCTGATGGTCGCGTTGTTTCCTAACCTTGCAGAACAGTATTACGACCCGATCTTTAGTTTCGAGGGCAATAAGTCAATTTTGTATTTTTTGCACCCGTTTGTCCTGAGTTTTGCGCTGGCCTGGTTTTGGCGGCGTTTCAAAGGTTTGTTTCACGGCCCGTTTTGGTGGCGTGGAATCGAAATGGGGCTGGTTTATGGCCTGATTGCGACCCTCCCTGCCATGTGGATCACGTTCAGCTCGATGTCGGTATCACTGGGCCTGGTAATCACCTGGTTGCTTTATGGTGTAATTCAGGCAATCGTTGTAGGAATTATATTTGCGAAGATCAGCCCCTGAGAATTTGATGGGATTGATTCGATTGATTCGATTGATGGGATTGACCGATTTGCTCCGACCATAGATTTGGTACTAATCCAAATGGTTGCTCCCATATACATTATGCTAAAGAGTGTTCAGATAACAGTGTCAATTAAATCTTTTGAATTAAATGATTCGGTTGTTAAAATGAATTTCGTGTTGCAAATAGATACTGTTCCAATCCATAATGGACTTGCTACATTGGTTTGTAATATTTTTCATGGCGAAAACGACCAATCCTCTCAATCGTATCAATCGAATCAATCCTCCAATCGTATAAATTGTATCATCGCACCAGATACGCCTTTACTCCCGCCACCTCAGCGGCCAGTATTTCTACCGTTTTGGTAGCCATAACTTGTAACATTCCATCGCGGCAGACCGCGAAATCGTTGTGAAGTATACAGGGGTGAGCCGCATTGCAACGCTTGTTGTTAAGCGCGCAATGCGTAAATACCAGGCTTCCGTCGGTGATTGCCAGAATGTCCAGCAAGGGCGTTTGCGCCGTACGGGAGTTGGCAAAGAAGCCTCCGTTTGGCCCTTTTGTAGAGTCTATGATGCCATGCCGAACCAGATCCTGCATGATCTTTCCAAGAAAATGATGCGGTATTTCCAGGCTTTGTGCGAGTTCCTGCAAACTGACCTTTTTCTCTTCCTTCCCGTGAATGGCTATAAAGGTGGCAGCACGAAGCGCGTATCCGAATGTTTTTGAAAACATGGCGCAAAACTAATCAGATTTTAAGATCCATACTGCCTGACCATAATCATCTCGTCGGCTGATGCTGCTCATCTACCCACATTTTAAGGCAGTGATACTTTTGTGAATAAAAAGAGTTTAAACTCTTTATTTGCTTTTGTGTTACAGAATTCTTAACTATTTTCCTCACTGTCAATTCCATTTCAGTCATGTTTAGAAAAACACCTCTCCTCGTAGCCATCCTGATGCTCGCCTTTATTGCGTGTACCTCAAAAAAAGAGGCAGAAGATGCCGCCAAAAAGTCACCCACGCCCTCCGAAGCAGCTACTCCACAGCCTGAAGTGCACGGTACTGAGGTAAAAGCCATTGAACTCACCAACCCCCTCAACAAAGATTGGGTGAGTGAAGGGAAGGCTAATTATGAATTGAAATGCCTAGCATGTCACAAACTTAGCAACGAAAAGTTGGTCGGTCCAGGCTGGGCCGGCGTCACCAAGCGTCGCGAACCAGTTTGGATCATGAACATGATAACCAATGTGGACATGATGCTGGAAACAGATCCTGAGGCTCAAAAGATGCTGGAAGAGTGTCTGGTGCGTATGCCCAATCAAAACATTTCCCAAGAAGATTCCCGTAAACTCATTGAGTTTATGCGCTCGAATGATGGGGAGAAGTAGTAACGCGGATTACGCGGAAGGGGCGGATTTACGCGGATTTATTGAAATCCATGCAAATCGCCTAATCCGCGCAAATCCGTCTTATCCGCGTAATTCGCCTTATCCGCGTAATCCGCCTTATCCGCGTAATCCGCGTTTCCAATAATTAAAAATCAACATTTTATATGAAATACAAACATCTTTTGCTGTTCATAGCAGCCGCTATTGCGCTGCCTGTAATACTGGTTACCCCCAGTTGTAAACCTCAAAATCCCGTCTCCGCTGTAGAAGGCGATGCGGCTCAAAAAGTATATGTAGCTCCGGGCAAGTACGATGAGTTCTACAACATCGTATCCGGAGGCTTTAATGGCCAGGTTGCGGTGTATGGCATCCCATCCGGTCGCTTGTTCCGTATCATCCCGGTCTTTTCTCTAAATCCTGAAAGCGGTTGGGGGTTTAGCGAAGAAACTAAACCTATGCTCAATACCTCCCACGGGCCCGTTCCATGGGATGATTCTCACCACATCGCCTTGTCCACCACCAATGGCGAGCATGACGGCCGCTGGGCTTTCGTAAATGGCAACAACACGCCACGTATTGCCCGCATCAGCCTCAGCACCTTCCGCACCGAAGAGATCATTGAGATCCCAAATAGCTCGGGCAATCACTCTTCGCCTTTTCTTACCGAGAATTCAGAATATGCCGTTGCCGGAACACGGTTTAGCTATCCTATGGACGATGCCGATTCGAACCCAGATGTGGGCATAGGTACCTACAAGCAGAATTTTAAAGGCACGGTCTCTTTCATCGGAATTCAGCCCGAAACTGGGCGGATGAACGTTGCTTTTCAAGTGATGCTGCCAGGTGTCAACTTTGACTTGAGCCGCGGTGGACGTGGCCCATCAAAGGACTGGTTTTTCTTCTCCTGCTACAACACCGAACAGGCCAATACCCTGCTCGAAGTGAACGCTTCGCAGAAAGACAAGGACTTTATCATGGCCCTCAACTGGAAAAAATGCGAAGAGTATGTGAAAGCCGGCAAAGGCAAAAAATCGAAAGTCAGATATGCCCACAATGTCTATGATGAAAAAACGCATTCGGCCACATCAACCATTGAACACGAGACCATTGTGCTCGATCCAAAAGAGTTGAAAGATATTGTGTACTTCATGCCTTGCCCGAAATCACCGCACGGCTGCGACGTGGATCCAACCGGGGAATACATTTGTGGCTCCGGCAAACTGGCCGCAATCATTCCGGTATTTTCATTCGCCAAAATTCAAAAAGCCATCGCCGACAAGAGTTTTGAAGGCGAATTTGATGGTATTCCGGTGTTGAAATACGATGCTGTATTGCACGGTGAAGTGAAAAAACCAGGCCTTGGTCCTTTGCACACTGAATTTGATGGCAAAGGGTTTGCCTACACCTCTTTCTTCGTGTCGTCCGAAATTGTTAAATGGAATATAGAGAAGCTGGAAGTGGTAGACCGTGTTCCGACCTATTACTCCATCGGTCACCTCAGTATTCCGGGCGGACCAACCCGCAAGCCCCATGGCAAGTATGTCATTGCTTACAACAAAATTACCAAGGACCGCTACCTTCCTACCGGGCCTGAACTTACCCAGTCAGCTCAGTTGTACGACATCAGTGGAGATAAAATGAAACTTTTGCTCGACTTCCCTACTACTGGCGAGCCCCACTATGCTGAGGCAATTCCGGCGAGTTTGGTGCAACCAAATTCAGTCAAGATTTTCAAAATCGAGGACAATCACCACCCCTACGTAGCTAAGGGTGAGAAAGAGGCAAAGGTGTTCCGCGAGGGCAACAAAGTACACGTTAACATGACCTCCATCCGCTCTCACTTTATGCCCGACAACATCGAAGGCGTGAGACTGGGCGACGAGGTATATTTCCACGTCACCAACCTTGAACAAGACTGGGATGTACCGCACGGCTTCGCAATTAAGGGGGCTAACAATGCCGAAATTCTTATCATGCCGGGAGAGACCTGTACCCTCAAATGGGTACCCGATCGCGTGGGTGTGATTGCATTTTATTGCACAGACTTTTGCTCAGCTCTTCACCAGGAAATGCAGGGTTATATCCGGGTCTCTCCTCGCGGCTCCAGCGTTCCACTGACTTTCAGCACTGGAAATAAGGCTGAACCGACCGGGGCGACGAAATAGCACTTTGTTGGGGATGTGGTTATTTGGGGATTTGGTTATTTGTTGTGCCAGAGCTTGATATTTATTCTCGCCATCAGAAAAAAACGAATATCAAGCTTGGGCGCAACAAATAACCACATCCCCAAATAACCACATCCCCAAATAAACAAACACACATTCCATGACACTTAGCAAAACAACCCGCATTCTACTCGGAGTAGCGAGTCTGACGCTCATCATAACCTATTTTGTGCCGCTGTGGCAAATTCTGTTGTGGGCGCCGCAATATCCGGAAGGCTTGACCATGAAAATCTGGCATAACACATTATCGGGCCAGATAGACATCATCAACGGCCTCAACCACTATATCGGCATGAAGCACATCAGCGCAGAGATGTTCCCGGAATTTCAATATATAGGGCTGTTTATAGGCTTTTTGATGCTGGTGGGATTGGCCGCCGCAATATTTGGCAGCCCTCGCACCTTGTTCTTTTTCACACTATTGTCTTATATCTACGGCGTAGCGGCGATGTGGGATTTTTGGCGTTGGGGCTACGAATATGGCCACAATCTCGATCCTAAAGCGGCCATTATTGTGCCGGATATGTCGTACCAGCCGCCTTTAATTGGTTATAAAAACCTCCTCAATTTCACCTCCTATTCCGGCCCGGACACTGGCGCCTGGATCATCATTGGGGTTTGTCTATTGGCAACGGTATTGTGGTGGTGGGAATTTTTTAAAGGCAGAAAAAAGAATAAGTTGTCGGGTGCCATGGCGCGTAAAATGGGGACAATGGCAGCATTTTTTGCCTTGCTGTCCTTCACCTCCTGCGCTACAGGGCCAGAACCCATTCGCTACGGGAAAGACAATTGCCATCATTGCAAAATGACACTCACCGACAAACGCTTTGGTGCAGAGATCGTGACGAAAAAGGGCAAGGTTTACAAATTCGACGACCTCAATTGTTTGGCAAATTTTCTGAAATCCGGGGAAGTACCTGGCGAAAATATTGCTCAGACACTTTCCGTTGATTTTAATAAAACCGGGCAATTTGTGGACGTTCACAAGGCGTTTTTTCTCAAGAACGAAGCCATCAAAAGCCCTATGCGCGCAGACATTGCGAGTTTTTCTCAGCAACAGGATTTGAACGCAGTGAAGGCTGAAATCGGGGGCGGAGAGGAGATGAATTGGGATGCGGTCAGGGCAGGATTTTGACTGAACCTGGCATGATGGTCAAACCTGCTCCCAATCATTGTTTGGAATAAGTCAGATCGTAGTTTTGGTTACTCATTTAACCTAGTTAAGCGAAAATCAAAATGTTCAAAAAAATCGCGTGGGTGCTCTTAGGACTATTCTTAATCATCCAGTTTTTCAGACCCAGCCGGACAAGCCCTGTGTTAAATCCTGCGGTAGATTTTGCAAATGTGGCCGAACCGTCCATTGAGGTGCTTTCGATTTTGAAAAATGCATGCTATAACTGCCATTCATTCGAATCCAAATACCCTTGGTATGCTCAGATCGCTCCAGTTTCATGGTGGGTTGCCAACCATATTGAAGAAGGGCGGGAGAAACTGAATTTCTCAGAATTTGGTAATCTATCGCGCGGTGATCGTGCAGAAGTGTTGGAAGAAGCTTCGGAAGAGGTGCAAGAAGGAGAAATGCCGCTCTCAAGTTATACTTGGCTCGGCCTTCATCCGGAAGCCAATCTCTCCGAATCTCAACGCAACTTATTGGTACAGTGGTTCAATGCTAATGGTGGTGAAGCTGTTAAGACAGAGAATAAGAACGGCGACGATTGACTATGCATTCGAAATGCTGTTTTTAAGGCCGGGGAGGTATAAAGATAAATAAAACACACTGACAATGAGACTATTATTGAATTTATTGCTGGTACTGTCGGTGTTTAAACTCTCCGCCACCAATCTTCATGTCGGGGCTGGTCAAGCTTTTAATACCATTCTTTCAGCCTTGGCAAAAGCCCAATCCGGAGATACGATAGTTGTCCACGAAGGTATTTACACCGAAGGCAACTTAACGATTAATAAATCCTTGTCACTCATAGGCATTGGCTATCCCATCCTTGACGGTCAGCACAACTGTGAGATCCTCACCGTAACGGCTTCAGACGTTTACATCAAGGGCTTTGAGATCCGTAACAGTGGTCAACTCAGCACCCTGGATGTGGCAGGCATCAAAGTCTTATCGGCCAGCCGTGTAGTGATTGAGGACAACCGACTTCGCGACTGCAACTTTGGGATTTATCTCTCGGACTGCAATGATTGCCAGGTAACGCGCAACGACGTGCAGGGCATCATAAAAGAAGAACAAAATAGTGGAAACGGTATCCATTTGTGGAAGTGTTCACGGGCTTTGGTAGCTGAAAACCACTTGTCCGGTCAACGCGACGGCATTTATTTCGAATTTGTGACCGACTCCGAGGTGCGCTACAATAACAGTGAGCAAAACCTGCGCTACGGTCTGCATTTCATGTTTTCACACAACGATCATTACCACCACAATCGGTTTCACCACAATGGTGCAGGGGTTGCAGTGATGTATTCCCGGCAGGTGCAAATGACGGAGAATGAGTTTGGTTACAACTGGGGTGGAAGCGCTTATGGCCTTTTATTAAAAGATATTTCAGACAGCCACATCTGGAAAAACAACTTCGAACACAATTCGGCAGCAGTGTACATGGAAGGCGCAAGTCGCATTATACTGGAGCAAAATCAATTTCGTGAAAACGGCTGGGCACTCCGGGTGCAAGCCAGTTGTGATGCCAATGTGATACGCCAAAACAACTTTTTCGGCAACTCCTTCGACGTATCGACCAACGGAAGCCTGGTGCTCAACACCTTCAACGGCAACTATTGGGACCGCTACGAAGGCTATGACCTCAACCGCGATGGGGTAGGGGATGTACCATTTCGCCCGGTAAGTCTCTACGCCGTGGTGGTGGAACGGATGCCATACGGACTTATGCTCATGCGCAGTTTCATGGTCTATCTGATGGATAAAGCCGAGAAGATAATCCCTTCACTGACGCCTGAACAATTGATGGATGATAAACCGGCAATGAAGCCGCTCGGTGTTTAAGATTTCGCACTCACTCCGCCGTTGCTGTTGGCGAGGACGCCAACAGCGGCATTGGGAACTCACTTTCTTCAAAAATTTAAAACACAATCGTATGAAAATCAACTTTCTTCTTCGCTCTGTGCTAGGACTTATGCTGGTATTTTGGCTGGCCAATTGCACCAACTCAGCACCCAATCAACCCACTGCCACCAGTGAATCCTCTGCCCCTGCTGGCGGCGGACAATCTGCCGTACAAGATGATGTTTCACAAAAAGATGTGGTGAAAGTGGCCATCAGCAGCCCGGATCACACTACCTTGGTTACGGCGGTGAAAGCTGCCGATCTGGTGAATGTGCTGTCCAACGCCGGACCATTCACAGTTTTTGCACCCACCAATGCTGCGTTTGATAAATTGCCTGCAGGTACGGTGGAAGGCTTGTTGAAGACTGACAAAAAGGAGACCTTGGCGGATATTTTACAATATCACGTTGCCGTGGCGGTGTACAAAACTGAAATGCTCCAGGATGGTCAGGTGATTCCTATGGCCAATGATGGCAAAGTAACCATCGGCGTTAAAGATGGCAAATTCACGGTCAATGGAGCCAATATTCTGGCGTCAGTACCGGCTTCTAATGGTATTGTGCATGTGATTGATGCGGTGTTGTTGCCGAAATAAAAGGGAGTTATGAGTTATAAGTTATGTGTTATTGCCCCACGTGAGTGCCTACATAACTTATAACTCATAACTTATAACTTCAAAACCATGCTCGAATCTACCCTTCTATCCAAATCCTTCGGCAAACTTAAAGCCCTGGACAACGTGAGTATCCGCATGGAGGCCGGGCAGGCCGTTTCGCTCGTCGGGCCCAATGGCTCCGGGAAAACGACCTTTTTGAAGTGCCTGCTGGGACTTGTTATTCCAGACAGCGGCGCCATAAAATTGTACGAGCAACAAATTCTGGGCACCTGGGATTACCGTCGGCACATCGGGTACATGCCCCAGATCGGGCGATATCCAGACAATATGCGCGTCGGACAAGTGTTCGATATGGTGAAGGAAATCCGTCGGGATACCTTCACGCATTTGGACGATGATCTGATAAAAGCCTTTGAGGTGGATAAATTTGCCCATAAAACCATGCGCACCCTCTCTGGCGGCACCCGCCAAAAAGTGAGCGCCTGTCTTGCTTTTATGTTTGATCCTGATGTGCTGGTACTGGACGAGCCCACTGCCGGGCTTGACCCCCTGGCCTCCGAAATCTTAAAAGAAAAAGTGCTGGCCGAAAAAGCAAAAGGTAAACTTGTGCTGGTTACCTCCCACATTCTCAGCGATCTGGAAGAACTCACCACCGATGTAATGTACATCATCGAGGGGAAAGTCCAGTTTTACCAGTCCATCGAACAATTGAAATCCCGCACTGGCGAGGACAAACTAAACCGCGCGCTGGCGCAAATTATGAGAGGTGTTTGATTGGATTGATTCGATTATTGGATTGATTCGATTGATTCGATTGCGCGTCTGCCCAATCGAATCAATCGAATCAATCCAATAATCGAATCAATCCATTCAATTCTTCCAATCGTATCAATCAACATGCTCCGAATCGTAAAATACGTCCTCTACGACATCCTGCAAAATAGGATTGTCATTGGTTACACTTTATTTCTGCTGGCGGTCTCGCTGGGTTTGTTCAACCTGAGCGGCGATCCAACAAAAGGGCTGGTCAGTCTCCTGAATGTAGTGCTGATCGTCACACCCCTGGTAAGCATCGTATTTGCCACCATTCACTTCTATAATGCCTCCGAGTTTATCGAACTACTGGCTGCACAACCCATCCGGCGGAGTGTTATTGTGTGGAGTGAGTTTATCGGCTTGGCGGTAGCCATGACATTGTCCATACTGGTGGGTCTTGGTATCCCGGTTGCGCTGTTTGCTGCAGGCGCTACGGGGCTGACGCTCGTAATTGTAGCGGTGGGACTTTCTGTCTCGTTTGTATCCATCGCCTTGTTGGCTTCAGTCCTTACCCGAGACAAGGCGAAAGGTATTGGAGTGGCATTGCTGCTTTGGTTCTACTTTGCGCTGTTATATGATGCCCTGGTGTTGTTCCTCATGTTCAGTTTTGCGGATTACCCGCTGGAAAAGGCCATGGTTGCCGTCATTGCGCTCAACCCGATCGACCTGGCGCGGGTGGTGGTCCTGCTGCAAATGGACATCTCTGCGCTGATGGGCTATACAGGCGCTTTGTTTCGGGAATTTCTCGGCACTGGTTGGGGGGCGGGATTTGCCGTTATCGTGCTGTTGTTGTGGGTATTGGTGCCGATTGTCGTGGCGGTAAGGGTGTTTCGGAGAAAGGATCTGTGAGTGAAATGCCTTAAATGGTCCCTCCTCTCGACAACACCAACCCCAGAAACGCCATCACCAATGCCAGTAACAAATTGATGCGGCCCGACCAACGGGCCAGAAGTTTAAAGTTTTTGTTGTCGCTCACCTGCAATTCCTCCAGGGCTTTCCTGCCAAACAGGAAATCATGCGTACCGCTTACCAACAATATTCCAGTGAATATCAGCAGTTTCCAGCTGACCAATATGCCGTAAGCATTTTGGCTAAAAAACGCCCAGGTAAAAGGCATTCCCCGTAAGTGCATGTTCAGCAGGCCTGTGGTCAGCAATCCGACCAAGGCGATCCATCCGTAAAATCGAAATTTCAGGCCCGTTTTATACAATATGGCTATTCGGTCGGGATGCTGCTTGATCTCCGGTAATATTACCAGGGGAAGAAACAGCATCCCGCCGATCCAGAATGCGCTAAAGACAATGTGCAGGAAGACCGATAAGAAATACCACAGGCTCATGCCGCAAATCTATCCTTTTCCAGGGCTATCGCTTTGGGAAACAGAATGTTGTTCTCCAAATGAACGTGCTGGTGCAGATCCTGCTCAAATTCATTGAGTTTGGCAAACAACACCTGATAAGAGGTACAAGCATCCATGGGCGGTGTGTAATCGCTGCTTAAACTGCGGATCTCCTCCAGATTGCCGCCGGCAGATTCGTGCTCGGCTTCCATCATCTGGATGGGGTTTGCGACGGAACCAAAGGCGGGGACTGGCATTGATTTTCCCTCTCGGCTGGCGACGGCCATTTGCTGGATGTAGGGGAATAGGAGACGCTCTTCTTTGAGCATATGCATTTGAAGTTCCTGGGCCACAGCATCAAAATGCTGGGCGATCTTCAGCAGTTCGGGGTGGCGTTCACCGTGGACCCGGGCTACTTTTTTGGTCAATTCGTAGAGCATAGGCAAAGACCCCGCCACATAACCATGGTGATGTTCAACAATGTAATCGGAAAGCCTATCCAAAGGCCATTGCTCGAAATCTTGTTGAGGGGTGTTTGGTTTCAAATCCAATTCGTCCAATTCTCTTTGAATGGGTTGCGGATCGAGGCCTTTTTTTTGGCAGGCTTCTTCAAGGGGCTTTTTCCCCCCGCAACAATAGTCAAGGCCATATTTCCTGAAAACTTCTGCTTTGCGGTAATCAGCGACTACCATTTCTCCAATTGTAACCGGCTTTTGAGCCAGCGTTAGGTTGATCATATTTGATTCAAGCGTTGTCATAAATTGTATGTTGAATTGTGATGGTTAGTATCCATTAGGAGTGTTTGTCCTGAGACCAATGCTACCACAAAGATAGGGGCTTATTTTATTTAAGATAAAATAGTCTTAAATAAACCCCTGACTTAACCATTATGTGACAGAAGCCTGACTATCATGGGAATGGCATTAAAGATTGGCGAGAAAGTTTGAGCTGCAGGAGCGATAACCGCAGCTTCTAATTCCGATCGATCTCAATTACCCGGGTTGGCTCCCCGGTCCAATTTTCAGGCATACACTGGTAAAAAACCTTGGAAGTATTGCAAACCTGAAATTCATCCACTTCCAGATAACCAGCCGTTTTTTTCAAAGTGAATTTGCGCAATTGCCCCCTAAGTTCCCATTCGCTCACCGTTAAACGATCCGTGAATTCTTCTTCAATGGGTGTGATCTTTCGTCCGTTGTACACCAAAAAATACTTCCCGATCTTAACCAGGTTCCCTTCCATTATGGCAAGCCGGTTGTCGGACTCCACCACCTGAAATAAACTCAGATAATCTTTGTGATGGATCACGCTGTCTATCAAGGTTTTAACAGGGAAAATCGTCATGGTGGAGAAGGTCGTTTCATAGCCTTCTGCCAGGTCAAAACCAAATCCACCCACGATGTAGGCGGTATCATTGTCCATCGTAAAACAATGGTTTACGCCTGCAAACTGGTCGTCCACAAAAGGTGGGAAATAACTTAGCGGCAGAACATAGGTTTTTTTCGCCTGGAAGTCCAACACGATCATGTCGCAATTGTAGACTCCCTCTGCTTCCGGGGACTTGGTGTCTAAAAATTTACCGCCAACAATTACCCGGTAATGCCCGGTATTAAAAGATGCTTCGCCAACAATGGGGGGGACTACGGTGCCAGGAAACTCATAGATGGTGGTAGAGTCTGAATAGCAAATGAATTGGCTTTTCGCCGGCGCGAGCAGTGTAATAACGAACAAAAGGGACAAAACGGAACGCATAAATTATGGATGATTAAATTGTTTTTACAAAGATGGGGCGGAATCACCACCAAACGGATGATTCCGGTCAGTAAAAGTAGCTATAGTGATCACTCTGAGGGGTGTTTTAAAAACCAGTCAACTCGAAAACGTATTGCTTCAATAGCAACCAGTATAACATGGCTGATTTTGAAATATCTTTATTCGGGTGTTGCCGTAAGGATAATAGGGCGATTTTCAGGCGGACATTGGCTCTGTAGGCTTTGAAATAGGTAAAAAGTTGGCTGTCCTCTGCATTTTCAAAGCATGCCCAATGGTGTGTATAAGCCTCCAGAAATGCCTTGACCAAATCTTTTCTGCCATAAAACTCCAAATCCATGCAGAGAAAGGCCAGTTCGCTCAGAACGTCCAGACGCCGGAAATGTGCATTGAATTCTAAACAGTCAAATACCACCGGCGTCTCTTTTTTAGGTAGAAAGATGTTGCGGGAGTGCAAGTCGCCATGACCTTCAACCCAAAAACCACTTCGGATACGCGCCTCTGAACGGGTGGTATGTTTGTATAAAAATGCAGGAATCGTCTCTGCCCAGGTCCGGAGTAATTTTGCATCGGACCCCTGGAGCGCTTCCAAATCGGACTCCAATGCGTACAGGTCCGCAAAATCGTGGGCATCTTCGGCAGGGTGGTAGGGTAGGCTGCTATCAAGTCGGTTTTGAAGGTGAAATTTAGCAAGCAAAGCAGCCAAATATTCCATGTCGCGAGCATCTACTCCTTTGACCGCCAGTAATTTATCCATCTCACGGGTGTTGTCCATCCGGTGCATTTGCAGCGCGTAGTCCATTGCGGGCAACTGTCCCTCGCCGATGCCACCAATACTGACCGGCAAAACCTGAAGGTACATCTGTGGCGCCAGCCGACGGTTGAGGCGCAATTCTTCTTCGCAAAAGTGACGGCGCAATTCCAGGGTGCTGAAATCGAGGAAATCAAATCGGACGGGCTTCTTTATTTTAAAAGCGAACTCATCCGTCAGAATGACCCAGGAAATATGGGTTTCGACGAGCGAAACGCCAGATTTTAAGCCCGGAAACAAGCCTTCCGACATGATTTGATGGATATTGTCGGCGGTCATGTGTTGAGGTATTGAAGGATTTTTTCTGCGGCAGATTCTGGCGTTTCTGTATCCGTGTGGACGATGAACCGGTCTTCCGGCAAGGGCTCGAATTGGTCCCGTATTGTCTCGTATACCTTAAAATCAGCTTCGCTGTCGGGCCGGGGATGGCTCAAGCGCAGGCGCAAGGTAGGTTCTTCGGCCTGCACTTCCACCCAGCGTAAGGGTACGCCGCATTCGGCTGCGAGCGCTCTAAACGGTTCCCGGACACTTTCTTTAAAAAATGTGCTGTCTACCACTACCATTTCCCCGCGTTTCAAGGATTCCCGGGCGCGTTGAAGCAAGGTGGCGTATACGTTCTCCTTGTCTTCAGGACGGTAATGCCCCATCAGACCCAATTCCCGGCGGAGGGCATCGCTATTGAAATGCCGGGCCCCGGAAAGGGCAGCAAAGGCTCGGGCTACGGTTGTTTTGCCTGAGCCGGGTAGTCCGGCGAGGAGGAGGAGCATGGGAGTAATGGGTTACAAGTTACAAGTTACAAGTAAAAAGTTACAAGTTAAAGGTTTCAAGTTAAAAGTGGCCAGCGCCGCTTGAAACTTGAATCTGCCACTTGAAACTTTTTACTTGAAACTTTTTACTTGAAACTTTTTACTTGAAACTTTTTACTTGTAACTTTTTACTTGTAACTTTTTACTTGTAACTTTTTACTTGTAA
>JAUSMG010000440.1 GCA_030645295.1 Saprospiraceae bacterium
CAAAGCCTGGATAGACAAATGGGACTACCTGACGGCTTCCATTCAGGGGAGCTCGTATTACAAGTTGCCGAAGCTTTTTCACTGGCTTTCTGGCAACATCGGTTACCACCATATCCACCACCTCAATTCATTGGTACCGAACTACGAACTCGCACGCTGCCACCACGAAAACCCGGTTTTTGATCAGGTAGCCAACTCCATCACGTTTGGGCAAAGCCTGTCCTGTATCTTCAATAAACTCTGGGACGAGGATCTGGAAAAAATGGTCAGCTGGCGGGAATATGCACGGCTGCAGAAGAAGGAAATGGTGGAAAAATGACATTTTGAATAATAATTGGCCATCCCTTTCTTTTAGAACAAAAGACCGCTTACGTTTGCGGATAAATTACTCTTAAATCAGAAAACTATGCGGGTCATCTCAAAATCAGGTGAATACGGGCTTCGGGCCTTGATGTACATGGTCGCCCATAGGGAAAAGGGAGAATTTGTCAACATTCGCCGTATGGCGGAGCAACTCGACATTTCGTTCCATTTTTTAACCAAAATACTTCAGGACCTGACCCAAAAAGGTTTCTTGCATTCGTATAGAGGTCCCAATGGCGGTATCGCTTTCCTGAGGCAACCAGAAAACATCCTCTTGGCCGATGTGGTTCGGGCTTTGGAAGGCGAAGATTTTTTTGACAAGTGCCTACTCGGTCTGCCTGGTTGTGGTCAATTGGCCCCTTGTCCACTGCATCATATTTGGAAAGGGATAAAGAGTGCGCTCAAACAAGAATTTGAAACCACTTCGATGGCTGAATTGGGGCAAGCAGCACTCTTAAGCAGGATCGGATTGGTTCCGTAGAAATGTCCACAGCCTTGCCAAGGCTCGACTAGCCAATAAGCATATTGGCATTCTTTTTGCTTCTATTTAAGACAAAAGACTCCTTAGTATTATTTTACTTAAACAAATCATTCAACATGAGTTCAAACCGTACATTTCTAACCAGCTTCTTGAACCTAAATTACCAGTGGCTGCCTTGGCTACCATTCTGTTAAGCCTCTTAATCTCACATCTTCACATCACTCAGGATGAATCTGGTGGCACCCTCCCGGCCGGGTTGATTCAAAATTTTTTTTACAATGAAAGAAGAAAACGGCGCCTCCAATAATGGCACCACCAAGAGCATCAGTTACTTTATGAACACGAAGAACTGGTGGCAACCACTGCTGTTCATTTTGATCATTAGTGTTGCTGGCGTAGGGATGATTGGTTATCAAACCTACGTAGATGCCCCACCCATGACCGGATTTAAGACACCCTCTGGCGAAATATTAATGGACAAAACAACCATTGAAAGAGGGCAGATCGTCTTCCACAAATATGCCTTGATGGAATACGGGTCTTTCATGGGTGATGGAGCACAAAGAGGTCCCGATTTCACCGCAGAGGCCCTACACCAAATTACGGTGTCAATGAACGAGTTCTATGTCGAGGCCTTCAAAAAAGACAATGGAAGGGATGCGAGCGACATGGAAAAGAAGATCATTGGAGAAAACATCAAAACGGAGCTTAAAGCGAACAAATACAACGAGGCAGAAAACATTGTTACCCTGTCTGACGCTCAAGCCTACGCACTGGTAAATCTGAAAAAGTATTACACAGACATATATATAGACAATAATCCCGACGGGAAATTCCCACCAAAAGACTATATAAAGGATCGGAATGAAACGGCAGATCTGGCTTCTTTCTTCTTTTGGGGGGCTTGGGTTTGCGTTACGGAACGACCGGGAACCAATTTTAGTTATACCCACAACTGGCCATACGACCCCGTAGCAGGCAATACCCCCACCTCTCCTGTAATCCTGTGGAGTGTGCTGGGGCTGCTGGCCTTTGTTCTAGCCTGTGGCATTGTGCTCTATTATATTGGGCAGTACAATCAGCTCCCCAACAAATTTTTCAAGCCCTCCAGCAAGGACCTGCTGACGGCAGACCGTGTGAGCAAATTCCAACCGACCCCGACGCAAAAGGCGACGTATAAATTCTTCTTTATTGCGATGCTTCTATTCTTCCTACAGGTGTTGAGCGGGATTTTCACGATCAATGATTTCGTCAATTTCCTGGGATACTTTGGGATACACACTTCCGAGGTATTGCCGGTCACCATTACCCGCAGTTGGCACCTGATGTTGTCGCTTTACTGGATCTCCATTTGCTGGATCGCCTCGTCCATTTTCATCCTTCCTATTTTGGCCAAAAAAGAAATTCCCGGGCAGCTGCGACTGGTCAATACGCTTTGGGTCATGCTTTTGGTCTTAGCGGGTGGTTCGCTGTTGGGAATGGTGCTTGGACCTAAAGGAATATTTGGCAGCTGGTGGCATTTGCTGGGACACCAAGGCTGGGAATATGTTGATTTCGGAAAAATTTACCAGGTATTGCTCATGGCCATCTTCATCTTGTGGGGCGTGGTCGTTTATCGGGGCGTCAAACCCGCCTTTATCAAAAGCGAACCCTGGAATCTTCCCAACTGGATTTTTTATTCCGTCGTAGGCATTCCTTTGTTATTCCTGTCAGGCTTTGTGGCGAAGCCGGAGACCAATTTTGTCATTGCCGACTTTTGGCGCTGGATGGTGATCCACATGTGGGTAGAAGCGTTCTTCGAAGTGTTTATTACCGTCATTGTCAGTTATCTGATGGTATTGATGGGCTTGGTCAGCCGGCAGGCTGCCATCCGGGTAGTCTACTTTGCCACTATACTTTTCCTCGGCACAGGGCTTTTGGGCATTTCACACAACTTTTATTGGAATGCAAAACCTGTAGCCACCATGGCGCTGGGGTCTGTGTTTTCCACCCTGCAATTTGTCCCTTTGATCCTTTTGACCGTGGAGGCCTGGAGGTTCAAGAACATGCCCAAAATGGCGGTCCAAGGGATCGAGCAGAAACAGTTGGGCAACTTTGGGTTCCCGGAAGTTTTCTTGTTTCTCATTGCCGTCAATTTCTGGAATTTCTTCGGAGCAGGCGTCATGGGCATCATCATCAACCTGCCCATCATGAACTATTTTGAGCACGGTTCCTACCTGACTGTCAATCACGCACATGCGGCACTGATGGGTGTTTATGGCAATATTTCGCTGGCTGCCTTGCTTTTTGCATCGAGATTGCTGCTCAAGCCAACCCGTTGGAGCGAAAAATTGGTCAAGTTCTCGTTTTGGTCTATCAATGCTGGCTTGATGCTAATGGTCATCCTGGATTTGTTCCCTGCGGGGTCTATCCAATTCAAAGCCATCGTGGATCATGGGCTTTGGTATGCCCGTTCAGAAGCATTTATTGGCTTCGGAATATTTAAAACCCTGACCTGGCTGCGCGGCATCGGCGCTTCTGTATTCTTCTTTGGCGGCGTGATTCCACTGACCTGGTTTATTGTAACAAGGATTCGCTCGCTTAAAGCTGCTTCGGGCACCGTGTACGAATTTGAGGATTTGCCTAAGCGCAAATCTGAGAAGAATACCAGCCAATCAGAGGAAGAAGAAGAAGAAGCCTATAAGATGTAGATCAATTTTACAGCAACCTAACGCTCACATGAAAAACAGGCAATTTCTGTTCGTCTTAGCATGGCTCTTTGCAGGTTTTTTTGCCTGCAAAAAAGACAATAGCCTTGACCCAAATCTTTCTAAGGTTTTCGTGGCCAACGAAGATGATGGAACCATTTCCGTGCTCGACGCTGCCAACGAAAAAAAACTGGTCACCATCGAAATGGCAGCATCTGCTGATGAGCCGCTGCTTTGCCACAACGTACAGGTTGCACCCGATGGAAAATCAGTTTGGGCGACATTCCTCCCCGGTGGCCATCACGGGGAGGAGCAATTGATTGTCATTGACCCCTTGACTTTTCACATTGTCAAACGGATCCCCATGGGAGAAGGCCTGCACATGGCGCACGTGGTGCTGGATGAAACTTCTAAATATGCATTCGTAACGGCGAACGAGTCCAACCGTGTAATCCAATTGGATGCGGCCACTTTTGAAGTAGTTAAAACATTCGATTTGGGCGCCGGCGAGGGGCCGCATGGCATTCGGTGCTCCAATGGGAAATTGTTTGTGGCCCATGTTGCGGGACAAAAAATTTCTGTCATCAACATCGCCGACGGTCAAATCACGGAGATTCCTGCCAATGGCAAGGTCGTTCAAACGGCGGTCACGCCAGATGGGAAATTTGTTTTTGGAAGTGTGTACGATACAAAGGAAATCCTCCGCTACGATCTTGAAAGCGGGCAAACCAGTTTGATTGCCTTGCCGTCGGGTTCACAAGGCCCCATTCAAATGTACCCTACACCAGACAGCAAATTGCTGCTGGTTTGTGACCAGGGGATGCTCGACGGGCGACCAGCGTCCAACAAGGTGTATTTTATTGACATCACCACCACTGCGGTGGTTCACACCCTGGAAGTCGGCATCGGAGCACATGGCATTGTGGTGGACAATCACGGGCAAAAAGCATTTGTAACCAACATCCTCGACAACACAGTTTCTGTCATTGACCTGGCCTCACATTCCATCCTCAAAACAATATCAGTGGGCAAAACACCCAATGGTATCGGCTATTGGTTTCCCACGGGCGGTATGCCGTAAAAATAGATTTCACCAACCGACCTCATTCTCTAATCCTACCCCCCACCTTTTTTTAAAAACTTTTCATTCATATTTTAACTAAAACAGAATGTCATGAAACTTTTCAGACACATCCGAATCTTGATGCTCACGGCTTTGGCCACAGGGCTGCTACTTCAATCCTGCCGCAATGATGACCTCTCACCATCAGATATTTCGCAAACAAAATCGTATGATTACAAGGTGTACAAAGCCTGGAACAACAAATACATGGAACTCGACCGCTACGCCAAAGGCAACCGGCCGGGCACGGGGCCAAGGGCACTGGCCTACATGGGTTTGTCTGCTTATGAGTCTGTAGTAGCCGGAATGCCGGAATACAACTCCATGGAACTTCAATTTCCCGGTCTTTCGATTCCCAAAGTCGAAAATGGCAAAGAATATTACTGGCCAGCCTGCGTCAATGCATCCTATGCTTATTTGATGAAAAGGTTCTTTTCGCAAATGGAGATTGAATATTCCAACCTTTTTGGTAGCATTGACCAACTTCATACGGTGTTGTACGGGCAATACGCCGATCAAACCACTCCGGAAATTCTGGAGCGTTCTGACGCATACGGGAAATCAGTAGCCGTCGCCATTTACGAGTGGGAGAAACAAGATTTTGCCGGGCACAATGCATTCTTAAACCCTCAACCAAACGACTACCAACCCCCTGTGGGGCCTGGGCTTTGGCAACCAACCTGGTCGGATTATGGCGCCGCCATGTTCCCATTCTGGGGCGAAGTACGTTGTTTTGCCATGGGACCCTCGGATCTTCTTGCCCGTCCCCCTTATCCCTACAGTGAGGAAGAGGGCTCTCCTTTTTACGCGCAGGCCTTTGAGACGTACAGCGCGGTGAACAATGTAACCAGCAATGGTCCCGGAGCGCACGATGCAAAATGGCGGGCAGAATTCTGGAGCGACGATATGGTGGACCTGACTTTTGGTCCGCCAACACACCTATCCGCGGTTGCCGTCCAGGTGGTAGAGAAAGAAAACATGAACCTGGCCCAATGCGCCGAACTCTTTGCAAAAATTGGCATGGCCATGAGCGATGCCGGTGTTGCCCTTTGGAAATCGAAATATGTCTACAATGTTGAACGGCCTATCTCCTACATCCGGCGGGTATTGGCCCAAAAGTATCCCCAAGCCGCCAACTGGAAAACCATTTTGAATAACCCGCTCACGGGCGAAGAGGGTTTCACCCCTGCTTTTCCTGCTTATCCTTCCGGACACTCCGGGTTTGGCAGCTCAGGCGCAAAAATCTTGTCCTCTACCTTTGAGTACACCCCAGAGCATTCCGGCACCTACACGTTTACCGACTTGTGCCATAAGGACCGGGTAGAATTTATCGGCACACCGCGCACGTTCACGTCTTTCAAAGAAATGGGGGATGAGGATGCCTATTCCCGAATCCCATTGGGCGTACACTTCCGGATGGATTGTGATGAAGGCGTACGGATTGGTG
>JAUSMG010000443.1 GCA_030645295.1 Saprospiraceae bacterium
TGTTTTTGTGGCTGGAAAAGGAGCAGCGTTGGGAACGGATGGGTTGGTTTCTGGGCGCGATTGCCCTTTGTACCGTCTTGTTTTTCAACTATTTGGTTCAAAATGATCTACTGGCCAGTTTCCTGAAAATGACGAGCGGTGCGGCCTCCGGCGGTCAGGCCTTGCAACACGGCGTTTTCGACTATTTTCGCATAACCCCTGAACTCGCCTTACCCAGTATGCTCTTGCTGCTGCCAGTAGTTTGGTGGTTCTGGAAAGGCAAAAATGCCGGAATCGCGCTGCTGGCATGGTCGTTTTGGCTTTTCGCCCTGGTCGCAAGTTATGCGGCCATCACCTGGTTGCGACAAGACCATACGGCGCCGTTTGCGCAGTCCCGGGCCATGTTTTGGGTAGCAGCAGGGTTTAGTTTTTGGTTGATAACTAGAGATTTTAAGCGAAATAGAGCAGTGGGTTCATCGTTCATCGTTCATCGTTCATCGTTAATTCTATTGGGTATTTCCTGGTGTGCCGCAATCAGTTGGGGCTATAATTTGCCGATGCTTTTTGCCACGCCCTGGGTGTGGGCGGGTATGGAGGTGACGCGGGTACTGGAGGCTGCCTCGAAACCTGTAAGGTTTTTAAAACCTTTTAGGTATATGATGCTCCTGGCCCTTCTGCTTACCTTCCGGATAGCCCACGAATTCGTTTATCGCGATGGCCGGCGCAGCGGAATGCAGGAGCCAATGGGTTCGGTTTTTCCGCAACTTTCGGGGATTTATTCCGACCGGGAAACGGTGGAGTTGTACTGCGATTTAAAGCAATTGTCGGAGCGTTATGGGCCGAATTTTAAAACCTTACCCGCATTTCCGCAGGCCAATTTTTTGACCAATACCGCACCTCCGCTTCCGCTGGATTGGGTGGTAAACCGGGAAACCAATGGTGATAATTCCTTGATATTAAGGGATTTGCAAGAAAATCAACCCGTTATTTTTATGCAGAAATCTTTTCGCGAAAAAATAGACACGGATCGGGAGCTGGAGATAACGCGCATGATTTTCCAGACGGGAAAGGTGGTGGAAGAAACGCCGCATTTTTGGGTGATGAAAAACTATGCCCTCCTTGGTCAAGGCTCCGGCGGGTAAAAACTATGCCCTCCTTCGCCAAGGCTCCGGCGGGTAAAAACTATGAACAATAAACGGCTACATCTCTGCGATTTCGATGGCACGCTCACGAGAGGCGACTCGTTTGTGCGGTTTTTGTTGTTCTCGGTTCCTATGCCGCAATTGCTGTTGGGTGGTTTTGGGTTGACTTTCAAATTTGCAGGCCTGTTATTCTCCGGGAAATGGTCCAATGCTAAGGGCAAAGCTGCTGTGCTCTCCCAATTTTTCAAAGTGAAAACGCTACATGAAATGACCGCACTGGGGGACCGTTTCTGTAGGGAAAAGATTCCTGATCTTTTGCGTCCAGATTTGCTGGAAACACTGCGAAATGCGCATAAAATGGGAGAACCCGTTGTCATTGTTTCCGCCTCGCCCGATATTTGGCTGAGTCCTTTTTGTGTTGCAGAAGGTTTTGATCTGCTTTGCACTGAACTCGAATTCGAAGCCGGTCAATTCACGGGCCATTTTGCTACACCCAATTGCAAAGGCCCGGAAAAAGCCCGCCGGATTTGGGCAGCTTACGATCTGAATCTTTATGAAAAGATCATCGCTTACGGGAATTCCAGGGGCGATGCAGAGATGTTTGAACTGGCGGATGAAGTGTTCAGATTTTGATAAAGATCTTGCGCACAAACAGCCATCGGCATACCAGCCAACAAAGCAGGGTATAGCTCAGCGCAAACAAGCACGAGCCCAGCGGCGTCGGTGCAAGGGATTGAAAGACCGTGTTGTAGATCCAGTCTTTTGCATTTGTCGCAGATTCCCCCTCGCCCCAATGAATGGCATATAAGGTGATCACCACCGCTTCGGATAAGAAATAGGCGAAGAGCGAATTGGCGCCAAATGTCAGGAAGAATCCGGTGCCCTTTCGCCAACCCTTAATGTCGATCAGCCAAATGCTCGCCGCAAAAAATATCATGGAAAGTGCGCCGGCATAAAGGACGTATGAACTCGTCCAGAGTTTTTTGTTGATGGGGAAAAACAAGTCCCAGGCCAGACCCGAAAATCCTAAAAAGACCGCATAGCTGAGCAAATCGCGGACCAGTAATTCTTTTTGCCGGGAACGAAAAGCCATCAATTCCCCGCTCAACCAACCCAGAATTACCGTCACCACCGCCGGTAAAGTGCTCAAAACACCTTCCGGATCGAAAGCAATGCGCAGCCCGGGAGCCACCGTTTCCTGGTACAAATGTGCTTCTCCAAAAAGCCAGCGATCCAATTGCAGCACCGCGCTTCCAGCCGCCCCATAAGGGTCACTGCCCGGCGCAGCAAACCAGTTCAAAATGCCCCAGTAAAGCAACAAAAACACGGCAGAAAGACCGAGCAAAACACGACGCTCACAGGTCAGCACCAGCACGGAGGCAATGCCATAGCCGAGTGCCAGTCGTTGTGGTACACCCATGATGCGCCAAATGTCCCAGTTTTCCCAAAGAAAAGGAAAGTTGTTGAGTATCAAGCCTATAAGAAAAAGCAAAGCGGTTCTTCGAAGGATTTTCCAGCCCGCCTGTGCCGACCATTTTCGATCAAACTTTCCAAAGGAAAACCACATGGAGACCCCAATAATGAACATAAAAGAGGGGAAAACCAAGTCGGTAAACGTGCAGCCATGCCAAACCGCGTGGCGCAGCTGCGGATACACATACTCGCCGGTACCGGGTGTGTTCACGATGATCATGAAAGCGATGGTGAGTCCCCGGAAAAAATCTATAGAAAGGTAACGGTGCATAGGAACGATAAACGATAAACGATAAACGATGAACGATGAACGGGAAGATTCCAAGCCATTGATTTTCAGCAAATAGCAGCAAATAATGAGCCATTCATATTCAAAATTCTTGACTAATTTTGCGCAGCAAGGTAATTCATCATGCTTAGTTGGAGTTCATAGTTCATCGTTCATCGTTCATCGTTCAAAATGTTATACGCCATTGGCACAAAAGTAAGGCTGCGCTTCACGGGGGAGCGGGGCACCATTACCGGGATCCTGGAAGAAGGGATGCTACAGGTTCGGCTCGACAACGACCCGGATTTTGAAATTCCCACTTTTGAGGAGGATTTGACTCGGGACGAAGATGCGGAGCCGGTGTCTGCCGGGGCAAAATTTATTCAGGGCAAACCGGAAAAAAAGCCGGAAGCCCCGCCTGCCCGACGCCTCCCTAGCCAATATAAGATATTGAAACCAAAGGGATTGCAGCTGGCGTTTGAACCAATGCCCGGACGCGATGGCTTTGTTTCACGCTATAAAGTGTGGCTTATAAATGACACGCCTTCCGAGTTCTTGATGGAGTTCGATCTCTTTACCCATGCTCGTGATGTGTTGTCGGTGGACGATAAACTTTCCGCTTCTATGGCCCTTGAACTCGGGGATTTTCTTTCCGATGATCTCAATGAAGCCCCCGAAGCTTTTCTGCGTGTAAAGCGTATTACTACTGCCGGGGTGGACGAGCCCCTCGAACACACTTTGAAGATCAAGCCAAAGCAGTTTTTCAACAGCCTGCTCACCGCGCCCATTCTCAATGTGCTGGCGTATCAGTTTGTAATGATCGACAAATTCGATCAGGAGGACAAAAAAGAAGAAAGCGATTTAAAAGCTTACGCCAAACAACAGGTCCGAAAACCAGTACGCGAAAGCAATTCCCGGCCTTATAAAGCCTTTGACCCTGAGGCGCTTGCAAACTTTGAACCTGAAATTGATCTACATATCCAGCGTTTGATCAATGGATATGCCAGACTGGATAAAGGCGAAATTCTTCGGATTCAACTTCAACATTGTCAGCGCTTTGTGGAGAAAGCCGCGCGCCTCGGCGCTGCACGGGTCTTTCTGATCCACGGGGTAGGGGAGGGCAAACTAAAGGATGCCATCGCGGACCAGTTGCGGGGCAATCCACATGTGGTGAAGTTTAAGAACGAGTACCATCACAAGTATGGTTATGGGGCGACGGAGGTGATCTTTTGAAACGCGGATTAAGCGGATCGAGCTGATTTTCGCTGATTTCTCTGCGTAATCCGCGTTACCCGTTCGCCTTATTGTAATCCGCCAAAAACTTCTCCAAACCAATGTCCGTAAGCGGGTGGTTGAAGAGGCCCAAAATGGCCGAGAGTGGACAGGTTACCACATCGGCGCCGGCTTTTGCAGCCTGCACAATGTGGAGTGGACCGCGGATACTGGCGGCGAGAATTGCCGTTTCGTAGCCTGTTTGGCCGTAAATTTCAAAAATATCTTTGATGAGTTTCATGCCATCCCAACCGGTATCGTCAATACGACCGATAAAAGGGGAGACATAGCTGGCGCCCGCTTTGGCAGCCAAAATCGCTTGTCCGGCAGAGAATACCAGCGTACAGTTGGTGCGGATGCCCAGTTCTGAAAAGTGTGCAATGGCTTTTACCCCTTCCCGGATCATCGGGACTTTTACCACTATATTTTCGTGTAATTCAGCCAGTTTTTTCCCTTCTGCGATCATGCCATTAAAATCGGTGGAAATAACCTCCGCGCTCACGTCGCGGTCTTTGCCGACGATCTCACAGATGGAGCGGTAGTGTTTCATTACCGCTGCTTCGCCTGTGATGCCCTCTTTTGCCATGAGGGAAGGATTGGTGGTTACGCCGTCGAGGATACCAAGTTCGGCGGCTTCGCGGATATGGTCGAGGTTGGCAGTGTCAACAAAGAATAGCATAATTAATAAATTTGGTCAAGGTGAATAATGTGGCAAATTGAATTAATGTGGCAAATGGGGCAAATTTCCTAAAGAAAAGTGGTCAATGCATCGCCCTGAGGGGAATCGAACGCATTGACCACATTTGTCACATTGGCCACATTGAATTTATTGACCACATTTTTTAAGTATGCCGGACACACCGCTACGACCACATATCCTTGCTGCATTTCTGCCCTGGGGAGGTTTTGCAGGAGCTGGTCGCCCGGCACGCCGCAAAGGTAGTATGCCGGCGGGGAAAAATGGAGTAGTGACGGACATATTTTTTACTTACTCCCTGCTGCCAAGCAATGCCCAGAGCAAGTACAGGAATTGAACCAATGCGGCCAAAGCAGCGGCAACATAGGTCATAGCAGCCCAGGTAAGCGCGTCTTTTGCGCCATCGTATTCTGCACCGCGGGCAAAACCGCTACCATCAAGCCAAACCAATGCGCGTTTGCTGGCATCGAATTCTACTGGCAAGGTGATAAGGCTGAAAAGTGTGGTAACCCCGAACGCGATCAAAGCAATGATCAGCAAAATTGGGCTTTTAAAGAAGCCCATACCGGCTAAACCGAACATAAACAGGTATTGCTGAAGCCCTGCAGCGATATTCACTACCGGTACCAACTTGGAACGCATTTGAAGGAAACTATACGCTGTAGCGTGCTGTACGGCGTGGCCACACTCGTGGGCTGCTACTGCTGCTGCAGCTATTGAGCGACCGTGATAAACATCAGAACTGAGGTTCACCGTTTGGTCGGCAGGATTGTAGTGGTCGGTGAGTTCACCGTCTACCTGCGTGATTTTAACGTCATAGATTTGGTTGTACTTCAACATGGCGGCCGCGACTTCGGCGCCGCTCATGCCGTTCTGGAGGGGTATTTGAGCGTAATGTCTGAATTTGCTTTTAAGTCTCGAGCTCAATATGAACCCGATGACCATAAAAATTACACTGATGATGATCAATCCCATGGTGTGTGATTTTTTAGTTGCTGATAATGAGAGGAAGGTATTAACTCCTCTACTTGGTG
>JAUSMG010000455.1 GCA_030645295.1 Saprospiraceae bacterium
CAAACAACGAAATTTATTATTTAAATTTTCTCGTTTTTTTACTGAAAAAGAATTAGAAAGATATATTTCGACCTTTGAAAAAGATTTAAATGCGTATTTTTCTTTTACACAAACCACCTCAAAAGAGTACACCAATATGACTACTGGTTGCTATGATAATATACTTTTTTTCAAGAGCTTTCTCTTGGAATCTATTAGTCGACGGAATAATTTGACTCAATCTGATAGCTCTATTTTACATATAGCCAGGCAGCAAAAATCTTATCTTCGGCACCTCTCAAATGAATTTTCAAAGCCTTCGGCCGAGCGTGATTCTACTCTAATAGCGTTTTGGGAAGATAAAGCGAATATAGTCGAAAAGGATCTTGTCCGATCCGTCAGTGGCTATGGCGATCTTGTCCGTCAAGTCTCGTGGCAGGAAGTCCAACAAAAACTCTCCACGGGCTCTGCGGCAATCGAATTTGTCTCTTATCAATACTATACCCCGAAACCAACCGACAGCACCATATACGCCGCCCTCGTCCTCCTCCCCTCCGACACCTCCCCCCACTTCATCCCCCTCTTCGAAGAACGCCAACTACAAGCCCTCCTCAATCGCCCCGGCCTATCTGAAAAACTCGTCCTCAAAGACCTCTACGGCAACAGTTCCGAACTCCGCCGCCTGCTGTGGGATCCTCTAGAACCCCTGCTGCGCGATGTGAAAACCATTTACTATTCCCCCTCCGGGCTGCTGCACCGCCTCAATCCTGCGGCACTGCTTGACGCGTCGAACCAAACACTTTCGGTACGCCGCCAGTGGGTGCGCGTTGGCAGTACCCGGGAATTGGTCACAGGCCGTCTTGCAGACCGATCTTTTGCCAGTTCCCCGGAAGGAAATTCTGATAACACATTGACTGCCATGGTGTACGGCGGTATCACTTACGATATGGACAGCTTGGCTTTCTCTTCTGCCAACCCGCCAGTTCTCCTAGATAGCACCGAAAATCCCCTGCGCAAGGATGGTGCTTTCAGTTATATTATTACAGAACAACCCAGTGGCAAGGCTTCGGACACACGCGGCAACCCGGACGGAACCTGGGGCGCACTGACCGCTACCGAACAAGAGGCCGATCAAGTCAGCAACATGCTTGTGGATGCGGGCTTTCGCACATTCAAGCAAAAGGGCTTTTCCGCCAGCGAAGATCAATTCAAGCAGATAGGAGCCAATGCTCCTTCCCCTCGCATTCTACACCTTGCCACACATGGCTTTGCTTATTCCGATCCGAAAAAAGACCCACCCAAAGGCTTTGGCGACAGCGAACCGACGTACAAACTGCTAGACGATCCTATGCTTCGTTCAGGATTGGTGTTGGCCGGTGCGAATTACTATTGGAAAAACAAACGCCCGCTTGCCAATCGCGAGGACGGGGTGCTGGTCGCCTACGAGGTACGCGACCTCAACCTTCGGAATACAGAATTGGCCGTTTTATCCGCTTGCCAAACAGGCCTCGGCGATATAGTCGGCAGCGAAGGTGTGTACGGTTTGCAAAGAGCCTTCCGCATCGCCGGGGTCAAGTTCCTCATTGTCTCACTGTGGGAAGTACCCGATGAACAGACGCAGGAACTGATGCGCCTTTTTTACCAAAACTGGTTGGAGAAGAAGGAATCGTTGCGCGATGCTTTCAATAATGCGCAGCAGCGTTTGCAAGAGAAGGAGCCGAATCCTTATATGTGGGCTGGGTTTGTGTTGATTGAGTGATAAAACACGCTTCCGTTCCTCATTATTTCATATTTCCCGTTCCGGGCTTATGGTCATATCGCTCAAATTAAATCTGATTTTTACAATGAGACGCTGTCTGGTTACTTTACTTACCTGTATATCGGTTTCACTTTTTGCTCAAACTCCCAGCTCCGGATCAGCGGCTCGTGATCTGGATAGTCTGCTACAGCTGAATCGCAAAATGGTCGGACAACGGAGATTTGTTCCGGCGTTGCAATTCATTGGGACGGCGGAGCATATGGCTGATAGCGTATTTGGCAGACTAAGTCGGGAGTACGCTACCTGCTTGTTCAATAAAGGCAGAACCTATTATTTTATGAATAAGTATGCTGATGCCATGCCGCTTTACGTCGAGGCAAGAGATATTCAGGAGAAAGTATTAGGAACGAATAATCCTGATTATGCATGGACCTTAAATAATATAGCAGCGATTTATTGGAGTGAAGGTCGTTATGAATTGGCTGAACCCCTGTTCTTAAAGGCAAAAGATATAAGGCTTAATACACTGGGGGAAAATCACCCTGACTATGCTGCGAGCGTAAACAATTTGGCAGCGCAGTACTATAGTGTCGGGCGGTATGAATCCGCCGGACCACTTTATTTCGAGGCAAAAGCCATTCAGGAAAAAAGCTTGGGAAAAGAGAATATCGAGTACGCTAAATTCCTTAACAATCTTGCAGTTTTATATATGGACATGGGGCATTACGAGACTGCCGAGATGTTTTATTTAGAAGCAAAAGCCATTGGGGAAAAACTATTTGGGAAAGAAGATCCTTTCTATGCCATTTGTCTGAATAATCTTGGGAACTTATATTGGATAATGGGGCACTATGGATCTGCGGAAATAAATTATTTGGAAGCACAATCTATACAGGAAAAGAAACTTGGGAAAAAACATCTGGAGTATATAAAAAACCTAAATAATTTAGCTGTTTTTTATATGGAAAACGGACGGTATGAAGTCGCGGAACCATTGTATTTGGAAGTCTTATCCGCAATTGGGAAAGGTGATGCCGATTATGCTGCATGTGTGAACAATTTAGCGACGCTGTATTTTGAGATGGGGCGGTATGATGCTTCTGAGCCGCTGTTTCAAGAAGCAAAAGATGCTCAAGCAAAAATTGTGGGAAAAAACCATCCTAATTATAGCCGAAGCATACACAATCTGGGTTCGCTTTATCACAAGCAGGGGAAATACGAATTGGCAAATAATATGTTTCTTGAGGCAAAGGCTATTTTTGAAGCAATTTCCGAAAAAGAACATCCCTATTATGTTATAAATCTAAGCAGCTTAGCGGCATTGTATGGACAAACAGGACATCCAGATAAAGCAATTCCCCTCTTTATCGAAGCAAATAACCTTCAGCGTGATCGCTTGCTTAAGTCTTCCCGGTACCTGTCTGAAAAGGAATTGTCCAAGTATGCTTTGATATTTGTTAAAGATATAGATAACTATTTTTCCTTTGTACAATCACAAACATCCAGTGGTTCTCAAGTTATAGGCATAGGCTACAACATTGCGCTCTTCCACAAAGGCTTTCTCCTCGAAGCAGTAAACAGACGAAACAATCTTCTGCAATCAGACACCACTGCCACCCGCCTAAGCAATCTCCAAAAGTCCTATCTGCGTCGCCTTTCCCGGGAGTATGCTAAACCTGTTGCAAAGCGTGATACTGTACACATTGCCGAATGGCAGGATAAGGCCAATACATTTGAAAAGGAACTGGTACGATCAGTGGCTGGTTTAGACGATCTGGTAAAGCAGGTCTACTGGCAGGAAGTTCAGCAAAAACTTCCTGCTGACGCTGCGGCGATTGAATTCATACATTATCGATACTATAACTCAGGCCCTACAGACTCCACGCTCTATGCCGCCCTTGTCCTCCTCCCCTCCGACACCGCCCCCTATTTCATCCCCCTCTTCGAAGAACGCCAACTAAAAGCCCATCTCCACCGCCCAGGTCTATCCGAAAAACTCGTCCTCAAAGAGCTCTACGGCAACAGTCCCGAATTTCGCCACTTGATCTGGGACCCCCTGGAGCCCCTGCTGCGCGATGTGAAAACTATTTACTATTCTCCCTCCGGGCTGTTGCATCGCCTCAACCCGGCGGCGCTGCTCGACGAATCAAACCAAACCCTCTCCGAGGGTCGGCAGTGGGTGCGTGTTGGCAGTACCCGCGAATTGGTGACTGGGTATCTTGCCAACCAGTCGTTTGCGCACACGCCAAAGGGTTTAATAGCCGATCCTCCGCTTTCTGCAATTGTTTACGGTGGCATCACCTACGACATGGACAGTCTCGCCTATGCTGCTGCCAACCCATTCGAGCGAATGGACAGTACCGGATATGATCAGCCCAAAGACGGAAACTTTCGCTACATCCAAACGGATCATTCGGGTATCAATATGCGTAGCAGCAACCCTGATGGGTCCTGGGATCCCCTCAGTTCGACAGGACGTGAAGCCGATGAAGTCAGCGCGCTACTGGGTGCGGCGGGTTTTCGGATAATGGTGCAAAAAGAGTTTTTCGCCAGCGAAGAGCGTATTAAGCAGATTGGAGTACAT
>JAUSMG010000461.1 GCA_030645295.1 Saprospiraceae bacterium
GGGATGAAAACTTAGCAGGCTCTTCATGAGAAAGTTGGGCTCGGGTTGCTTCGGATTTGTGCTTTACTTGTCATCCCCCCTACCCCCTTCAAAGGGGGAGTCGGGCTCGGGTTGCTTCGGATTTTTCCTTTTTCAGACCGAAAATGTGTTTCTGCAGTTTAACCTACCCGAGTAACCAAGCGCGGAGACACTCCCCCTTTGAAGGGGGACAGGGGGATGAAAACTTAGCAGGCTGTTCATGAGAAACTCGGGCTCGGGTTGCTTCGGATTTGTGCTCTACTTGTCATCCCCCCTACCCCCTTCAAAGGGGGAGTCGGGCTCGGGTTGCTTTGGATTTCTTCCTTTTTCTGACCACTAAGGTGTTTCTGCAGTTTAACCTACCCGGGTAACCAGGCGCGGAGACACTCCCCCTTTGAAGGGGGGAAGGGGGGATGAAAACTCGGGCTCGGGTTGCTGGAAATCTTCTCCTTTTCTGACCGAAAATGTGTTTCTGCAGTTTAGAAAACCCGGCCGTGCAATCCGTGGTCTATCTTCTCCTTAAATCAAAAACAAAACCCGACCTTTGTCCCACCTTTCCCGCGGATTGAACCGTTTGCGATACAACTATGAAAAAAGCCCTCATCACCGGTATCACTGGCCAGGACGGCGCCTATCTCGCCGAACTTTTACTGAAAAAAGGTTACGAAGTTCATGGCATTAAACGCCGCTCTTCGCTGTTCAATACCGAACGGGTAGATCACCTCTACCAGGATCCGCACGTTGACAATCAACGTTTTATTCTCCATTATGGCGACCTGACGGACTCTACCAACCTCATCCGGATCATGCAACAGGTGCAGCCCGATGAGGTGTACAACCTCGGCGCCCAAAGCCATGTACAGGTTAGTTTTGAAACGCCAGAGTACACGGCCAACGCAGATGCCGTGGGGGCTTTGCGCTTGTTGGAGGCTATTCGCTTATTGGGACTCAGCGAGAAGACCAAATTTTACCAGGCCAGTACTTCTGAACTTTATGGCCTGGTACAGGAGACTCCGCAGCGGGAAAGCACGCCGTTCTATCCGCGCTCACCGTATGGGGTGGCAAAACTTTATGCGTATTGGATCACGGTAAATTACCGGGAGAGTTACGGAATGTTTGCCTGTAATGGCATTCTGTTCAATCACGAAAGTCCAACCCGGGGCGAGACCTTTGTGACCAGAAAAATCACCCGCGCAGCCGCGAAAATTTCCCTCGGTTTACAAGACAAACTATGGCTCGGCAACCTGGATGCACAACGCGACTGGGGTCATGCCCGCGATTATGTGGAGGCCATGTGGCTCATGATGCAACAGGCTGAGGCGGAGGATTTTGTGATCGCCACGGGCAAAACAACGGCAGTACGCGAGTTTTGTCGGATGGCCTTCCGGGAAGTCGGCGTGGAACTGGAATTTCGGGGAAGCGGGGTGGAACAGAAGGGCCTGGTAGCCAGTTCGACCAGCCCGAATTTAAAACCAGGGCAGGAAGTCATTGCCATTGACCCGCGCTATTTCAGGCCGGCCGAGGTGGATCTGCTGGTAGGCGATGCCAGCAAAGCAAAGGAAAAATTGGGCTGGGAAGCCAAGCGGACCTTGCAGGAATTAGTGTCGGAAATGGTGGCCAGCGATCTCAAACTTTTCAAACGGGAGGAGTTTTTGAAACAGGGAGGATTTGAGATTCGGAATGAATTCGAGTAGGGTTTGCCTGTGCATAAAGTCGAATTATTAACCTAATATGAGTGATTGGATAGCCATGTACGCTAGGTTTCAAACCAAACCGCGTAGCGGTGACATTTTGGTAACGTGAAAAAAACAGACAATATATACATAGCCGGCCATCGTGGAATGGTAGGTTCGGCCATCCACCGGAGACTGCAGGCTGAAGGCTTTTCAAACTTCGCTCTTGCCGATTCCAGGGCGCTTGATCTGCGCAATCAGTTGGAGGTCGGCGAGTTTTTCC
Source organism: Saprospiraceae bacterium (assembly GCA_030645295.1). GTDB lineage: Bacteria > Bacteroidota > Bacteroidia > Chitinophagales > Saprospiraceae > M3007. The sequence goes on from JAUSMG010000461.1 coordinate 1,975, forward strand.
GCCGGGAAAAGCCAGTCCATGTATTCCTTGCTGCCGCCAAAGTCGGGGGTATTCTGGCCAACAACACCTATCGCGCCGAGTTTTTGTACGACAATCTGATGATCGAGGCCAACGTAATCGAAGCTGCTTACCGCCATGGCGTGGAAAAACTGATGTTCCTTGGCTCTTCCTGCATTTACCCTAAATTGGCGCCACAGCCCATGAAAGAAGCGGCGCTGCTTACCGGGCTTTTAGAACCCACCAACGAACCCTATGCCATCGCCAAAATTGCAGGCATCAAACTTTGCGATGCCTACCGGGCTCAATACGGGTGTAACTTTGTGAGTGTAATGCCCACCAATTTATACGGCCCAAACGACAATTATCACCCTCAGAACAGCCATGTTTTGCCTGCTTTATTGCGCAAATTTCATGAGGCAAAAGTCGAAAACCAGCCCTTTGTAACGCTCTGGGGCACGGGTACACCGCTCCGGGAATTCCTGCATGTTGATGATCTGGCGGATGCCTGCTTTTACCTCATGCAGCACTACAATGAGCCCGGGTTTGTCAATATCGGTACGGGCGAAGACCTTTCAATTTTAGAACTGGCACAACTCGTTCAGCGCATTGTAGGTTACACAGGAGAAATTCGCCACGACCTCAGCAAACCCGACGGAACACCACGCAAACTCATGGATGTCAGCAAATTACACGGACTAGGCTGGAAAGCAAAAATTGATCTGGAGGCAGGAATCAGCGCCCTTTATCACTCCATAAAAGCCATGTTATAAACCTCCACCAACCCCGTTATACATCATAC
>JAUSMG010000463.1 GCA_030645295.1 Saprospiraceae bacterium
CTGTACATAAAAAAACCAGATCGCAATGGTTCCGAAACACAACAGGATCGGGAAGTGTACCCGCGTAAACGCCTGCCAGCCAAGGAAATAGATGAGTGTGGCATGAATCGCGATCAGGAAAAAGTCGTTCCATAAGAGTGCCCGATTGGCCAGTTCCCAGCCTTTCATCCGAACCAGGGGAAAGCGATTGTTGTAAAAAATATACACCATAGGGCCGATCAGAAACAGCACAGGAGCACTGCGGAAAAACCGGTATTTTAACTTTTGGAAACGGTTCAATGCCCGATACTCTCTGACCGTCAGGGTATTGATGTCGCCAATATCGCGGTGTTCCCCCAGGATACCATTGTGACCGTGGTGGTAGTTGTGGTTTTTCGCCCAGTAGCGGTAGGGGATGAAGGTCAGGAAACTACATGCCGAGCCGATGAGGTTGTTCGCCCTACGGGAATTGGTGAACGACTGGTGACCGCAGTCATGCTGGATGATAAAAATTCGCACCAAAAAGAAAGCATTCACCACGGCGAGCCCGATCGTAAGCCAAATGGAGACATCCCGCCAAATATACATTGCTATCCAGATCGCAAGGAAAGGCAGAAATGAATTGATGACTTGAAGGGTGGCTTTTCGGCTATTGGGGCGCTGGTACTGCTTAACTATGGCAGGCAGTTGTTCGTAAATCTGTGGATGTCCTTGCATTTCAAAAAAAGAATGTGGGTTTTTGGAGGGTTTATCGGGGCTGTTTTTTAATGGAATTCATGCACACCCTATTCAGGCACGATTGCCAGGGCTACCTTCATAATGTCTACAAAAGAGTTCTGCCGTTCCTCATGAGAAAGTTGTTCGCCCGTGATCAGGGAGTCGGAGATCGTAGTAATTGCCAGCGCCGAGGCGCCGAGGTATGCAGCATTCAGGAATAGCGCGTAGGCTTCCATTTCAATACAAAGTGCGCCGATTTTTTGCCATTTTTTCCAATGCTCGGGATCAAAATGATAAAAAACATCGGAGCTCAACATATTCCCTACATGGTATTTTAGTCCCAAAACTTCTGCGGCTTCAACCGATTTTTGCAGCAATCCAAAATCTGAAACGGCCGCTATATGACCATCCAGGCCGAATTGATGGGCAAAATTGGAATCGGTGGAAGCTGCTTGGGCGATGACAATTTCTCTAAGGCCAACATGTTTCTGAATCGAACCGGCGGTCCCGATCCTGATCAGATTTTTTACGCCATAGACCTTGATGAGTTCGTAGGAATAAATTGCCATAGAAGGCATTCCCATGCCAGTCCCCATGACCGAAACTCTTTTTCCGTTGTAATACCCGGTATAGCCCAGCATATTTCGGACATCATTGAAGCGCGTCACATCTGACAAATAACGGTCTGCGATGGCCTTTGCCCGCAAGGGGTCGCCGGGCAGGAAGATGGTTTCCGCGATTTCTCCGATTTTCGCTTCGATGTGTGTTGTAGGCATTGGTTAGGATATTTGGATCAGACTATTGGACATTTTGACATTGGACTTTGGATTTGCACTCTAAAAACTTGAAAATCATGCACTTGCTGAATCGTGTCTAACGTCCGGTGTCAAAATGTCCATTTGTCTGATATTGGATAATCAATATCCCAATTTCAACTTCCCTTCTCGTCCGCCACGCACCATTCCGCAAAGGAGGATGCCGTTTCAGAAAGTTTTACGCTCCATAAGGTTACGCCTGAAGGCATTTTTGGCCGTAAAGTTTCCACACAGATTGCAATCATGTTTTCACAGGTGGGCTGGAAAGGCAGGGTTATTACATTCCCAAAATGGCGTTGTAAGCCATCCACTATATCGGATGCAGTGGTTTCCGGCAATACCAACGCATGGTCGTAAATGTTTACAAAAGATTCATTTACAATGCTTTTCAAGATTTTGAAATCCATGACCATCCCGTTTTTCGGATGACCGTGCGCCTGCAATGGTTCCCCCAATACACAGACTTCGAGCCGGAACGAATGGCCGTGTATATGCCGGCATGCCCCATCGTAGCCTGGCAAGGCATGCGCCATTTCAAAGGTCAATATTTTGGTAAGCCTGATCCGCATGGTGTAAGGGTCACGGTTTAAACCGTTTCATGTTTGCCAGAATTGGCTAATTTACTTTTGGATCTGGCCCGGCCATCTTTTTCCTCCTTCAAAATGACCAACAATGCTGCCAGAAACACCAGGTTTTTCACGATGTATTGACCCACAATGGTGAACCCGTACGGCGCGTGGGAGAACGAAACCTCCGGGAAGAAAAACAGCGGCATAAAGGTGAAGATCATGTGCAAAACGGCGGCCTGAGCGCCAAATTTGGTAAAACGACCACTGAGAAAAATCACCCCGATGCCTACTTCCCAAATAGCCAGCAACACCAGATTAACGGAATCCGGAATAGCGCCAAAGGTCAGAATGCGAATGGTGTCTTTGGCCAGGTTTTCCGCCGGACTCATACCGTGGAAAAACTTCAGCATGCCAAACCAG
>JAUSMG010000311.1 GCA_030645295.1 Saprospiraceae bacterium
ATCTACCCTCAATTGCCGGTGCTCTAAAAAGTAATTCCCTGTTGGGCTTGGGTATCCAACGAAGTGGCGCTGGGTCAAAAGACCCAGGCGCGGCGGGGGAATACCCGGCCCGTATGGAAACAGAGGCCACGTGCCATAGCGGGCATTTGTGGGGTGCGAAAAGGGAACACCAAGCGAGGCGGGTTATTTTTCTTTATTGTCGTCCATTATTCATTTTTTATCATCACTTTTAGTTCTTCAATCTTCAAGGGAGGATTTTGTTTATGTAACATAGAATGGCAGTTGGGACAAACAGGTCGTAAGTCCTGAATAGGGTCAACTTGATACTCTTGTTTCCTTGTCGCTACCTGTGTCAAATGATGAACGTGGATGAATTTGTAGCCTAAACTACCATAAAATTTCTCAAAGTTGAATTCACAAACGGAACACGAATAACCGTAGTGTTTTAAACACTCGTTCCTAGCATAAACATTTCTTTCGTAACGAGTCTGTGTTACTTGTATAGCAGCACCTTCAATGTATGCTTGTTTTATATCCGATGTTTCAGAAAACGGATTGTATCTAATTTCTTGAGTGCTTATAAACTCAAACCATTCTTCTTCGAGTTCTTCAATGGCTTCGTGTCTTATAGAAATCCCGGATGATTGAGGTGTCCATTGTTGTTTGGCTAGGTTTCCTTTGTCAAGATTATCAATAGTAAGGATTGGATCTTTCTCCGGATTAAGCAAAACATCAAACTCAATCAAAACTCTTGGCACGTCTTTATCTTCTCCGCTCCAATGTTGAGAAAGGAACGGTTCTGAAACAACTTTCCCTGAACCAAAAATCCCCTTTGGCTCGGAACCCACCCTTGCTAAAAATGCTCTGTCGCCTGGTCTTATACTTTTGTGGCTTCTACAACTCCACATTAAGGTTACTTTTCCCGTATTCTTTAATTCTTCAATATTCTTTTCTATGTATGGTTCTTTATTCGGGTCAGTCCATTGGCTCCACTTTTTCGGGTTCCATACAAACAAGTAAGCATTTTGAAGCGAAATCGATTTTATGTTTTCTGTCAGGCCACATTCTTCTAATGCTTGTTTTAATTCAGGGCGAAGTTGATAAATGAAATATGTTCCTTTGTAATATCCTGTAAAATAAAAGTCCCAAAGTCTTTTGCTTCCGTCCTCCCGTTCTGATTGTTTGATGTCGTATTTTTTGAGAATACGTTTCCCTAACCCAACAATCCTTCCAATAACACCATTTTTATCAGTCCAACCTATAATTCTTGCAAGGTCTGTAGCTGATGCTTCTTGTTTGTCGAGAGAATATAATGTCTGAAGAATGAGCAAGTCGTCAGATTGCACCAGTTCTCTGTCCTGCAGAATTTCTACAAAAGTGTCTTTAGTTATATATGGTGCTGATTTCATCATTTACACTTAATGCTAACGTTTGCTTCCTTGCATGCCGCCGCGTTTAGCGAGCGGTTGGCAGGGAAGCGTTAGTTGTACGCGCTATTTCTATTGTTGGTCAAAAAAATCTTCGTCTATTTCTTTTATCTCGTAAATCGTCTTGACTTGTATACCAACATTAAATTCATGCATAAGGCTAACCAATTTATTTCCGTCAATTAATATGATTTTGTGGTGCGCATTTTTAGCTTTTTCCAGTGCTAGCTTGTCAAATTCGGAGGTTGTTACAAAGACGCCCTTATTCGTGTCACCACTCATCGCGCCAATAAAATTTCGAATATCTTTTTCCCTGACCTTACCTTCTGTAAATCGTTTGGCTTGAATGTAGATTTTGTCAAGACCTAGTTTGTCTTCATTAATAATTCCATCTATACCGCCATCACCTGATTTTGAGGTCTCGAAAAATTCTCCGTACCCCATTTTTTTAAGCAATCGTAAAACTACCTTTTCGAAAAAATATGGGTCAAGCCCCTTTAATTTGCTCAATAAATCTGATTTAACAGATTGCTCTATTCTACTAAAACCCTCATCAATTAAGTCTTGAGGTGATGAAGTAGTTTTAATTTCCGTCTGCTTTTTTACGAATTTTTTGTCCCCGTTTTCCTCTTTATAAAATTCAAAAACTGTACTTTCATCTACTAACTCGTTAAGAGTTATATCTTGTTTCTGATTTTTACCTTTTTCCGTTATTTTAACATAACCTCTTTGAGGATATTCAATGTATCCACCTTTTTTCAAATAGGCTTTCCCCCAACCTATTCTATTGTCTATTAAAATGTCCCCCGATTTGGTCTGCTCTTTTAATTGTTCATCCGTCAAATCTGAAAAATAGTTTTTTTTAATGATTTGATAAAGTTCTCTAAAGTGCATTGTCTTCCCATCTCTTAATACCTCTAAGATCGGAAAAAACGTCTCATGAAATTTCGGAATTTCCATTTTTATAGTTTATCAATTAATTTTGTGTACAACTTTGGCTTCACGCAACCCTCCCCTATATAGCCCCAATTGCGTGAAAACCCGCTTTGTCGACACTTAATCCGAAGTCGAAAGTTGCGTGAATCCAAACAAACCGCCTGGATTCACGCAACACACCACCTACTCAATGCTCCTCATGCTCCGCGTGCTTCTGGTATTCCGCAATAAGCTTGGCCTGTATATCTGCCGGAACCGCCGCATACTCCGCAAAGGACATGGAGAACTTCGCTTTGCCCTGGGTGAGCGCCCTAAGCGTGGACGAGTACTTATGCAATTCCTTGAGCGGCACTTTGGCGCGGATCTGCTGGTAATGGCCTTCTGAGCCCATGCCCATGATGATGGCGCGGCGGGTCTGCAGATCGCCCATGACATTGCCCATGACTTCTGAGTCGCAGAGCACTTCGAGTTCGTACACGGGCTCGAGGATCTGCGGTTTGGCGTCGTGGAAGGCCTCTTTGAAGGCCATCGTCGAGGCGATCTGGAAGGCCATATCGTTGGAGTCCACGGGGTGCATTTTGCCGTCGTAGATGCTCACGCGCACATCGCGGCAATAGGACCCTGTGCTGGGACCCTCTTCCATTTTGGCCATGATGCCTTTTTTGATGGCATTGGTGAAACGGTTATCAATGGAGCCGCCCACAATGGCCCAACAGAACGAAAACTTGCCGCCCCATTTGAGGTCTTCCACCTCTATGTTCTTGGTCGTCAGGTCGTGCGGCGCGGGTATGCCTTCGTAATACGGCTCGATGCGCATGTGTACTTCCGCGAATTGGCCTGCACCGCCCGATTGTTTTTTGTGGCGGTAATCCTTGTTGGCTTCCTTGGTGATGGTCTCGCGGTAAGGGATGCGCGGCTCTACAAATTCGAGTTTTACGCCAAAGTTTTGCTCGGCTTTGTAGCGCACGATGTCGAGGTGCATTTCCCCCTGACCTTGAATGATGGTCTGTTTGAGTTCCATGCTTTGTTCCATAAGCAGGGTAGGGTCCTCCTCCTGAATGGAGTGGAGCGCGTGGGCCATTTTTTCGACCTCGGCCTTGCTGGGGGGCAACACGGCCATGCGGATGCGCGGCGAGGGGAAATGAATGCGTTCTATCTTGATGTCGGAGCCTTTTGGATTCAGGGTCTGATTGGTATGCGAGCCTTTGAGTTTCACGGTGCAGCCAATATCGCCGGCGCGGAGTTCTTCTACCTGGTCGCGGTTTTTGCCCTCGCTTTCAAAGAGTTGTGAAAAACGTTCCACGGTGCTGTTGTCGGCATTGGTCAGTTCGTCGCCTGATTTCAGCGTGCCGGAATAGACCTTGAAATAAGATACATTGCCCACTTTGGGTTCGTTCACGGTTTTGAAAATAAACACGCAGGGACGGGCTCCCGGGTCGCAAGGTTTGGCGCCACCGCCTTCCAAAGCGGCAGCGGGACGGTCGGCGGGGCTGGGGCAGATGTCGTGGATGAATCCCATGACCCGGCCGCTGCCCATATCCTTCAGGCCCGAAACGCAAAACAGCGGAAAAAACTGTCGGTGTGCCAGGCCGATGCTCAGGCCTTTGGCGAGTTCATCCTCGCTTAGGGAGCCTTCCTCAAAGAATTTTTCCATAAGTGCCTCGTCGTTTTCGGCTGCGGCTTCCACGAGGGCGTTGTGCATTTCATCTGCGCGACTTTTATGCTCGGCCGGAATGGGTTTTTTTTCAGGTTTTCCACCACCGGCAGGAAATACATACATCACCATGCGCAGGGCGTCTACGATGGAATTGAATCCAGCTCCTTGATTTACAGGAAATTGTAAGGGGAGCACCCGGGCGCCGAAGCGTTTTTTGGCCTGATCGAGCGTCATTTCAAAATCGGCCTTTTCGTGGTCCATCTGGTTTACCACGAAGATGGTGGGCGTTTCATTTTTCTCCAGGTTTTCCCAGATCAGTTCAGTGCCTACCTCCACCCCGCTGCGGGCGTTGAGCAACATCAGTGCGGTGTCTGCCACCTTCAATGCGGCCACTACCTCGCCGGAAAAATCGTCGAGGCCGGGCGTGTCGATGATGTTGATCTTGGTATCTTTCCAGGAACAGTGGAGCACAGAAGCAAAGAGAGAGTGACCGCGCTGTTGTTCGAGCGGTGCATAGTCGCTCTGTGTGTTGCTTTCCCCGACGTTGCCGCGTCGGGCGATGGCTTTTGCTTCAAAAAGCATGGTTTCGGCAAGGGTGGTCTTGCCGCATCCGGAGTGGCCGCACAGGACGACGTTCCGGATCTTGTCAGTAGGATAAACTGCCATAGCACAATGAACTGGTTTGGTGAACGGTGGACGGTACACGGTGGACGGTACACGGTTCACGATGGACGGTGCATGGTGCACGGTGGACGGTACACGGTGGACGGTTAACGGTCCGGGCAAGCATTTTGCTTACCGAAAACCGTTTGCCGTGTACCGTGCACCGTGCACCGTGAACCGTGTGCCGCGAACCGTGAACCGTATATCGTTAACCGTGTACCGTTGATTGTAAACGTGCAGAATGCATAACCAAGAATTTTTTTTGGTGAAAAAATCTGCTTTCGGCGGTTAATGTAGGAGGGTTTTGGAAAAGCAAAGGTGAATTTTGGAAATTTTTTTCTCAGGTCGTGCAATGAGATTTACTTATTGCGGGAAACTTGTTCACAAAAGCAAGCCTGATTACCAAAACCCCTACTTCACTTTGAAATAAAAGCAGAATAGTCAGCGTAAAATTTTTTGTTTTAAAATTTTACAAATCACTACTTTTGTCGCGACAAATTCTCCCATGGCTCATACCCTCTCCATATTTGAAAGGCTCGACTTCAGCCCAGAAGGGGTTGTGGACGTTGTATCTGGCACTGGCAACTCGGCAATTAAAAACCACTTTGTACGTCAGGCACTCTCTCTGGATTTGGGTATAGAGAAAATTTACTTTTCAGGCGATTTTCCTACCATCTATTTCAAATCTGTTATTGATTTTGACTCGTCAACGATAGACGATATTTTGCGGGTTCAACGCAAAATATGGAATCAGGGAAAAGTGGTATTCCTTTACATAGAAAGCCCAACAGAGATTCGTGTTTATAACTGCTATGAAAAGCCCATAAATTCAAAACAGGAAGACCGGGATATCGAGGAAATTCTGCTATACACAGCCTCAAAGCAGGTTAAGAAAGATTTGGACACGCTGGCGGAGGTATTTGGTAAAGTTGCTATAGAGACAGGTAACTTTTGGAGCAAACACGAATTTTCCAAAAAAGTAAAGCACCAACGGCGGGTTGAACAGGCTCTTATAGATAACCTCCGGCAAACCCGAAAAAGACTAGGAAACGCAGGACTTGAGGGCAATAAGGGTAAGGCTATTATACATGACCTGCTACTACGTTCCTTGTTTGTACTCTACTTAGAAGATCGAAAAGCTACTGATGCTGATTTTTATGGAAAATACAAGAAAGGTGCAGCTTCTTTCTTTGACCTCTTAGACAATCTGGAGGCGACTTATCTCCTTTTTGCACAATTAGAGGATTCCTTTAACGGCAATCTAAGTCCTGTAACTGAGATTGAAAAACAACAGGTGACCTCAGAACACCTCCAACTAATAAAAGAATGCTTCTGGTCGCGTTTAAAAATTGATGGACAACAAAAATTGTTCGACTGGCGGGTTTATGACTTCGGTGCCATTCCCATTGAACTTATCAGTGCCATCTACGAGGAATTCCTGACGGAAAAAGAGGGTGAGGAGAATCAAGCCAAGACGGGGGCTTACTACACTCCGCGCCCTTTGGCTGAATTTATTCTCAACAAAATGTTGCCTTATCCCTCGCAGGAAGATTGTCGTCACAATGTAAGGGTGCTGGACCCGACTTGCGGTTCGGGCATTTTTTTGGTGGAAACCCTCAATCGATTACTCGACCGATGGGAACTTTCACACGGGAGACCACCTGATTTTGAAACAACCAAATGCATTGCTCTGGATAATATTTTTGGTATCGACATCCAGCAAGAAGCGATCAAAGTGGCGGCATTCAGTCTTTACTTGGCAATGCTCAACAGGCTTGATCCCAAAACTTTATGGCTAAAAAAGAAATTTCCATATCTCATTCATGACCCTGAAAACCTCGCTGCTGATAAGCAGGGGAGCAATTTGTTTGTGCAAAGTAGCCTAGGTCCAGGCAATTTCGAGCAAATCGAATTTGATTTAGTGGTGGGTAATCCACCATTTGGTCGAGGTAGTTTGGATCAGGATGTCAGTGCCTATCTGACTGAACGATACTTTCCGCAAGAAGCCGTCATTGCTTTTTTGAGTCGGGCGGTTGATCTATGTCCAAAGGGGAAAATAGCTCTTGTTTTTGCCGCTAAAATCCTTTTCAATAAGGATAGAACATACGAGAACTTCCGTCGCTTTTTGTTTAAAGAAACCTACGTAGAGGAGGTTTACAATTTTGCTGCTTTGCGGCGTCTTCCCAAAGATGAGGGAGGTAATTTCTTTGCTACTGCATCTAGCCCAGTCGGCGCATTGTTCTATTCAAAAACGGAACCTCCAAAACCGTCCAATCGAGTACTTTATTGCTCTCCAAAATCTGCGGCTAAGTACCGCTTGATTGACGGTTTGGCGATTGACCCAACCGATGTGAGGTATTTGCCTCGTACCGAATGCTCCAAACCTGACACTATTATCTGGAAGGCTGCGATGTGGGGAACTGAGCGGGATTTTCGTTTTATTCAACGACAGTTAGATAAGGTTTCTTCATTGGGAGAGATTTTGGAGAAGAATGGATGGATGAAGAATGCTGGAGTAGGGTTTGAAACATCTTCTCCTAAAAAGCACAAAGACTGTGATATAAAAAAACTGCCCTTCCTCCATGCTGACAATGTGGAGCGATATTTTTCTCTTCCAGAAAATACCAAAACCATTTATGATGAAGAGTTTTACCGTTTGGGCAAAAAAGGTGCCTTCAAGCAGCCACACCTTTTGATAAAAGAAGGGCAGACTGCTAAGCGCTTCTGCGCTTCGTTTCTTGACTATGATTGTTCTTTTCGTAAAACTGTTTATGGAATCCATACCTCCGACTCCGTTGGATTAAAACTGCTTACTGCTTTCCTGAACTCATCCTTAGCAACCTATTTGCTTTTCCTATCTCCATCTTCATGGGGTGTAGAACGGGAGCGCGTAAAGCCTAACGAAGTCCTCGACCTCCCTGACCTCTGCTTCTCCCTGCCCCAAAACGCTCAAGGCCTCATCGTTGGTTTAGTGGACCAAATCATCGAGCTGAAAAAAACGCAACTTGTCCAGCCCCACGAGATAGAAGCAATTGAATATAAAATTGACGAGGAATTCTACGAAGCCTTGGGCTACTCAGAGAACGAGCGAATCCTCATCGAGGATTTGATTGCCAATAACTTGGACGTTTTTCAGGAAGGGCAAAAATCAAAGGCGTATAACCCTTCCATCCCTGATGAAGATCAAAAATACGCTGCACTCCTATGCAAAACACTGAATGAATTTCTAAAACTTGGCAGTCAAAACACCTGTTGGGCAACGACCTATGAAACCTCGCCACGCTTACCGCTCAAGGTGATATCCGTTCATATCAATACCGAAAATACCGCTGGAGCTGTTGAAAATGGCAAAACGACGGGTCTCCATGAAATACTGAAAGTGATCGAAGCCAGCACCTATCAATAGCACTCGGAGAGCCTCTATTTCCGCAAGTTTGTCCGCTACTTTTCTGGTGATCGTGTGTATATCCTCAAACCCAATCAAAAACGCTTTTGGTCTCGCGCTCAAGCCCTCAATGACGCAGACGAAATAATCGCCGAAGTGTTGGCCATGCAGCAGAAATGAGT
>JAUSMG010000470.1 GCA_030645295.1 Saprospiraceae bacterium
AAAATCGACCACGAAGGTAGGCAGGTCCTGGAATATGAGACAGGTCTAAAATATGCCCTACCTTCGCCGCCCCAAACGACCCCGTGATCATCCAGAACTTAGTGCTCCTTAAGGTCCCTTCGTTTTTATGCCGCACGATAAATACGGAGGGTAATAACAGCCGAAATATATGTCACAAATACTTGAAACCCAGGAGATCCGCGCGTTAGGCAGCAACCTTGAAATGTTGGCCCAGCAGGTGGTGGAGGGCTTTATCGTGGGACTTCACCGAAGCCCGTTTCACGGTTTTTCGGTCGAATTCGCAGAACACAGACTCTATAATGCCGGAGAAAGTACGCGCAACCTGGACTGGAAAGTGTACGGCCGTACCGATAAACTTTTCTCCAAACGATACGAAGAAGAAACAAACCTGCGCTGCCATATTGTAGTAGATGCTTCGTCGACGATGTACTTTCCATGGGACGAGAATAACCCTGAAAAAAACAAGTACAGCAACAAATTCTGCTTCGCCGCCCAATCTGCTGCCGTGCTGATGAACGCGCTCAAACGCCAGCGCGATGCATTCGGCCTCACGCTTTTTGACGATGAACTGCGCTTTAGTTCCGGCGCAAAATCCAGCACAGTTCACTACCGCTTGTTGCTGACCAAACTCATAGAACGGATTGAGCATCCGCAACTTAACAAGTCAACCGACCTTGCCAAGAGCCTGCACCTGGTCGCTGAGTCCTTCCATCGACGCTCACTCGTAGTCGTTTTTACCGATGTGATGGAGAATCCTGAAAAAGCAGAGGAAGTATTTGCAGCATTGCAGCATTTGCGCCACGCCAAACATGAGGTGATCCTTTTTCACGTCACGGACAAAAGCAAAGAATTGGATTTCGAGTTTGAGAACCGCCCCTATGTTTTCATTGACATGGAAAACGGAGAGGAAGTACGTCTTCAACCCAATCAAGTAAAAGAATATTACACCAAACAAGTGGGAGTGTTTACCGAACAATTGCGGATGAAATGCCTGCAATTCAAGATCGATTTTGTGGAAGCCGACATCAATAAGGGTTTTCTGCCCATCCTTCAGACCTGGATGGCCAAGCGGTCAAAAATGCATTGATGGACGTTGGATTTGGGACATTGGACATTGGACAGGAGCCCTCAAATCACCAAATCACCACATAAACAAATCACCCCATAGACAAATCACCACATAAACAAATCAACAAATAATCAGCCTAACCATTTCACCATGCAAGAAGTATTCATCGTCGCCGCTGTTCGCACACCCATTGGCAGTTTTGGCGGAAATCTGGCGGGTGTATCCGCTACTCAACTCGGCGCTGCCGCCATCCGTGGCGCGCTGGAAAAAGCAGGCGTCGCTGCCGATCAAGTGAATGAAGTGCTGATGGGCAATGTCGTGAGCGCTAACCTTGGTCAGGCGCCGGCACGTCAGGCTGCGCGTTTTGCGGGTATTCCGGACTCAGTTCCATGTACTACGGTCAATAAAGTCTGTGCTTCCGGCATGAAATGCATCACCCTCGGGGCGCAAAGTATCATGCTGGGACTCAACGATATCGTAGTAGCAGGGGGTATGGAAAATATGTCGCAGATACCCTATTACCTGCCAAATGCCCGTTGGGGGTACAAATATGGCAACGGCGAACTGGTGGACGGACTCTCAAAAGACGGTCTCACCGACGTGTACAACCAAAAAGCAATGGGCGTTTGCGCCGATGCAACTGCTGTGAAATACGCCATCAGCCGCGAGGCCCAGGATGCCTTCGCCATTGATTCTTACAAGCGTGCGGCAGCTTCTTCGGAGGCGGGGCTTTTCAAATCTGAGATCGTACCGGTCAGTATCCCGCAAAAAAAAGGAGACCCGATCCAAATCATTGAAGATGAGGAGTTTAAGAAGGTTATGTTTGACAAGATACCTGGTTTGCGTCCGGCATTCACACCCGATGGTACGGTGACTGCAGCCAACGCCAGCACCATCAACGATGGCGCAGCGGCACTCATTCTCGCCAGTGCAGCGGCGATAAAACGTTTGGGATTGACCCCTATCGCCAAAATCCGCGGTTTCGCGGATGCAGAGCAAGAGCCGGAATGGTTCACGACTTCACCCACCATTGCTGCACCCAAGGCGCTGAAAATGGCAGGCGTAACCAAAAACGACATTGACTTTTTTGAGATTAATGAGGCCTTTGCGGTCGTTACCATGGCTTTTGAACAAGTGATGGACATCCGTCACGACCAAACCAATGTGTTTGGCGGAGCCGTGGCATTGGGTCACCCGCTGGGTGCTTCAGGCGCAAGAATTGTGACCACTTTGACCAATGTGCTGCACCAGAAAAACGGAAAATTGGGTCTTGCGGCGATCTGTAATGGGGGAGGCGGAGCAACGGCGATCGTGATTGAGAAGTTGTAATCAATACTTCACAAAACCTGCCGTCAAGTTACTTTCCGGCGTAGTAAGGCGAACGAAATAAGTGCCATTGGGCATATGCCCCAGATCAAGCAGCAAGGCTTGAGGGCCTACAATGAGCCACTCATCTTCCAGAAGTGTTGCCACCAGCCTTCCGCTGGTATTAAAAACCTCCACGGTAGCCCGGGCTTCTTCGAACATCCAGAATTCAAACACTGCCCGGCCGCCCACCGTGGGATTTGGGACGACTTTGGGCGATTTTGGATAATCGTTGGTAATGAAGGTCTCTGTGAGAAAAACCGGACTACCCGTAAGTTTTAATTGCCTGCCATTCATCAGGTAATGCGCTCCGGACTGACTGTAATGCCACGGTTTTGCGTCCAGGTATTTTAGGGTGAATTCGGGCGGGAAAGCATATTCGGCCTCGGCAGTTTCATCGTGGTCCTGATTCGTAACGGCCCAGAGGATATAGGTGAATTGTCCTTGTTTATTGCGGAATGCGGCGCCCCGTACATTGGAAGGCAGGTTCATTTCTGCGGTTCGCCCCGCATGATATTCATCATTCTGAAGCAATTGAGCCGTTGTTTTCATCGCCCAGGCCATGGCGTTGGGCTGGGCTTTCCCGGCAGGAACCTGGTCCAGGTTTTTGAACAAACCCATGAAGGCGAACTCATTATCGGCCTTGTTTTCCGGCTTTTCGTCCGCAATGGAGTAGACATGCATTTGTGCCATGTCGTTCATTTGCGCAGTCACCAGGGCTTTGATCAAGAAATTGACCTGCGCCGCTTCGGAGCCGATATAGTCGCCATACGTCCGACGGGGAATATTAAACTCGGAACACACCCATAGTTTTTCAGGGTAAACCGTATTGTTGTAACCGTATTGATCAAGCACGGTTTTAAATTTGTTTTTTTGTGCCCAAAGGCCATCTACGGCTGCATCTGAATGCCGGAAATTGCGGAAACCCCCTATGGAATCTTCCCATTCACGCAGGGAATTGTCGAGGTGCGGATAGGCGTGAAAACTCATGCAATCGAAGTAAGCGCCTCCTCTGTGCGGATATTTTTCAGGCACTTCCTTGCCTTCGACAGGTTCATCGGTATACCGACAGATAACGTCCAGAAAACTCGGCCAACCCAAACCGCCAACCGCGACAAGTGCGTCATGGTCAATACTTTTGATGACTTCGTAACTTATACGGAGTGTACGAATGTAGAAAAATGGCGGCGATTTCAACTTCGTTTCGCAGGGCTGCGGGGCATTTTCCCACCAGTTGCCGGGTTGCCCGGGCTTTAACCAGCCATTGCCTGTATCCATATCCGGTTCATTCCAAACCTCATACGTTTTGATGAGTCCTTTATAAGTAGTCGCGATTTTCCAAACGTAGAGCGCGTACGGGTTTGCGTCGTTCACAGGCGTTCCGTTTTCACCGTTGTCCCAGATCGGTTTGTACAAATTGTCAAACATCTGACTCTGTTCGTTGGGGCAATAGAAGGCCGGGTCGCGGGCCGTTTCGGAAGGAAACCCGATGATGGCCATCACATTGCGCAAGCCGAGACTGTCGTAATATTGGAAATGTTCTTTCCGGATCTCGTAACCCCATTGATCTACAAAATAGTGGAACAGTCCTGGGCGGATGCTGCTTGCCCCGTATTCCTGAGCAAGCGTTGCCAGTGCTTTGTCGCCGTAATGGGGCGAGAAATAACCCATGTTTGTGCCATAGTCAAAGTTTGCGGGCAGCGGCGGCACAATGTCGTTGGCGGTGAAAGAGGGCTGAGAACAGGCGGGGAGTGCAAGGAGCAGTAGCAGTAGCAGTAGCAGTGGCAGTAACAGTGGCAGTGGCAGTGGCAGTGGCAGAATCGCCGGGCGCAGATTAGAGAAGGGCAGGCGCTGACAGCTGGCATTGCCTGAGCCTCCAAACCATAGGCGGGCATTAACATCAATTGGCAAAGTCTTTGTCTTACCTGACATGTTTACGGGGAGCTTTGTGCCAAATGTCCGAACTTTGGTCGAGTTTTTACAAACTTTCCTATCTTCGGGCAGCGAACCACCACGATAATAGTTCTTTCGACAGATATAATCGCCCAACCATCCCGCTCATGCGTCTTCTCACGCACTTTTTAGTCTTTTTATTCTTTTCAGCGGGCTTTTTAGCCACCGCAAGTGAAGTGGATAGCGTCCGCATGATTGTTACGCCGGTACAATGTTATGGCCTGCGCAATGGATTGATCCACGTAGACACAGTATTTGGAGGTGAAAAACCATTTTATTATTCCCTGGATGGTCAATCTTTTACGACCAACCCGACTTTTGACCATCTCTGGGCGGGTGATTATGTTCTTTATGTCCGAGATGCCTCCGGAGGAACAAAAAACTGGCCCGTTTTTATCAAAGAGCCTTCCGAATTACAAGTGAAACTGGTGGTTAGTGCAATGACCGTTATAGCCGGGGAAGCGCTGAATATCCGCGCAATTGCCAATGTGGAGACTGATTTTTTGCATCATATCGAATGGAGACCACAGGCTCTTTTCGCAAAGCAGGATACGCTTCGGCATACCATTAGTATTTCAGAATCAACGCCTTTCGCAGTAATCGTAAGAGACCAGAACGGTTGCACAGCAAGCGATGAATTGACTGTGGAGGTAAAACAAACCAATATTTATTTGCCCAATGTT
>JAUSMG010000478.1 GCA_030645295.1 Saprospiraceae bacterium
TACACAGACCGATCTGGAACGCGTTTGGCTGGTGGTGAGTCCTCATAATCCCCTCAAACCCAAGAAAACCCTTGCCCGTGATCATGACCGACTACATTTGGTTCGTCTGGGCATCGGTGACAATACGCTGTTGCGCGCCTCGGACGTAGAATTTCAATTGCCAAAGCCATCTTACACCATCGATACGCTCGCATTTTTGAAAGAAAAATATCCGGAACATCAGTTCGTGCTCATTATGGGCGCGGATAACCTGGGCTCGCTTCATCTTTGGAAAAACTATGAACAGATCCTCGCGGAATACGATATCTACGTTTACAAGCGCCCGGCCTACGATCTTGGTGAATTCGCCACTTATCCCCGCATTCGCATCTTCGAAGTTCCGCCACTCGACATCTCCGCTACCTATATTCGGGATTCCATAAAAGCTGGAAAATCAGTGCGTTATCTGGTCCCGGAGCCGGTTTGGGAATACCTTGAATCCGGAACGATGTACCGATAAAACAGTGGGACATTGGACCTTAGACTTTGGATATTTAACCTTGTTGCAGGTCAAAAGTCCAACGTCCAACGTCTAACTTCTACCGTCTGATAGGCAACCCATTCCGCAACGCCTGCACCATTCACACGTTCCTAAGCCAGAAACCTTTTTTGTATGCGTCTACTTTCCTTCCTTTTCTCCTTCCATGTCCCAGCCTTTTCACGCGCCCAGGTTTTAAGCATGCTGTTGACGGCGGCGGGTCTCAGCGCTTTTTCGGGGACAAACATTGCCCAAACCGACACGATATTTCCTCCGATCGCGATTGGAGAGTGGCGGCAGCACCTACCCTGGCAACGCTCCAGATATGTAACCCAAAGCACGGATAAAGTATATTATGCCACCGAGTGGGCGGTGGTAGAAATTGACAAAGTCGATCGTTCTTCGCGTTTCCTTACCAAAGTGGAGGGCCTAAGCGATGTGGGCATGAGTCTTTTGCGTTACAATTCCGCTGCTAAAGTGCTGTTGCTGGCTTATACCAACAGCAATCTCGACCTTTTTTACCCTGCGGACCGCTCCGTGGTCAATTTGCCCATCATCCGGAAAAATGCCAATATTGTGGGCGACAAGCAGATCTACAATGTTTTCTTTGATGGTAAAATTGCCTATTTTGCCTGTGGTTTTGGCATCTTGAAGTTCGATCTGGAAGACGCTGAAGCAGAGTATACCGTGTTCACCAACATCCCGGTCAGATCCTTTACCATCTACAATAACTACCTCTGGGCAGGCACCGAAGATGGTCTCTTCCGACTCCCGGAAAACGACGAAAATCCCGCCGATTTCAGTCGCTGGGAAGAAGTAAGTGAAACAGGAGGGTTCCCGGGCAATCTCTCTTACAACGCACTTTGTGTATGGGACGGAAAGCTCTGGTTGGGCGCAGCCAAAAAACTCCTCCGTTATGATGGCGTCACCGTCACCGAAGTCGCCAGCAGTCCCAACCGTACGGTCAAATACCTGACATCAGAAGGCCAGGGGCTAATGATCGGTTGGGGGGACGAAAGCAATTTCGGTTATGGTGTGGTCGAATATGCTGAAACAAACGGAGATCGAACCGAGATCCACTGGACCTGCGACGCTGCATTTCCGCTTTACGGGATAGAAGATGGTCCCAGAAGGTTCTGGTTCGCAGATTTGGCAGACCAGTTCCGCTATTTTGACTTCAATACCAATGATTGCGATAAGTTTTCCTTCAATTCGCCCTACACCCACCGCAGTTCTGAAATTGCTTTTGGCAGTGAAGGGACTACCTATGTGGCAACCCCTGGTCCAAAAAGCGACCTCAGTGTGATCGGCTATCGCGATGGAGTTTTTGCATTTAAGAATGGCCAATGGGAGGATTGGTCCGAAAGGACTGTCCCCGCCATAGTTGATTCTTCAGAGAGCTATAAGGATATGTGGAAAGTAGCGCCACACCCCTTGGAAAACAAAGTTTTTGTAGGAAGTTGGGTGGGGGGGATGCTTCAATTTACAGACGGGGAATACGAGAAAAAATTCACGAAATCCAACTCAATTCTTCAAGGTGCAGGGCAGTCAAGTGAAAAGCGTACAGCCATTGGCGGACTGGCTTTTGATCAGGATAACAACCTCTGGATCAGCAATTACGGTGCTAATGCACCCATTGCAGTCCTGAAACCCGATGGGACAATGCGCAATTTCACAGCGTCGCCCGCCAACAACTTGCTTCAGGTGGCCATTGACCAGAACGGTTACAAATGGTTTGTGATCGCGTTCAGTGCAGGCATATTGGTCTATGATTCAGGGGCTGATTCTGACAGTCCCTCGGATGACCGTTATCGCATCATCAACACTGCCAATAGTGTGTTGCCGACCAACTATATCAACTGCATCACGGTCGACCTCGATGGAGATGTTTGGGTGGGCACTCAGCAGGGAACCGTGAGTTTTGAGTGTGGCGGAGATGTTTTTGATGAGGACTGTAAAGGCCGTCGCCGGATTGTCAGCGTTGATGGATTCAATGGCTATTTGCTTGAAACTGAAGATGTTAAAGCAATTGAAGTGGATGGCGCAAACCAGAAATGGTTCGGTACTTCCAACGGCGTATTTGTGCAGTCGCCCGATGCGCTTACACAAGTAGCGCGTTTCACCAACACGAACAGCCCCTTGTTCGACAATGCGATCACCGATATTGCTGTAAACCCCCTCACGGGAGAGGCTTGGATTGGCACAGAAAAAGGACTTATTTCGCTCCGGGCTGGCGCAACAACCGGAGGACGCGTCAACTTGCCCACTGCATATGCTTATCCCAACCCGGTTCAACCAGGTTACGATGGCCCCATTGCGGTGTACGGTCTTGCCCGCGATGCGAATGTAAAAATAACCAACGCTGCAGGCCAACTGGTGTTCGAAGGGAAAGCCCTCGGTGGTCAGGCGGTATGGGATGGGCGCGATTATCTCGGCAGAAGGGTTGCTTCGGGAGTTTATCTGATCTTTGCCACCAGCGAAGCGAATTTTGATGAGCCTGATGCCATTGTTACCAAAATCGTGATCTTGAATTAAGTAGGTGAACTCAATGGTTTATATGAAACACATGGTCACAGTAGGACACATAGAAGTCGTTTTATTGCTAAAGCATTTTTAACACCACCTTTGCCTGTGTGCGGAAGGTAACGCCTTCTGGCGAATCAATATAGGCCTGAAGGTTTTGGCGGGCGCATGCTTTATCTCCTGAGCCGGCGCAGGCAAGTCCGAGGTAGTAAAGTGCAGGGATCCTTTTTTCGTCCGGGCTTTGAACCACGGGAGTAAGCGCAGCAACGCCGGCTGAATATTGCTCGTTCAGTACAAGCGAAACGCCCCAGTAAAAACGATAATCCATTCGATCCGAATTGGCTGTCACAATGGGCTGAAAGGCCTTGGCTGCCTCATTGTACTGCTTTCCATCGTACAGACCAAAGGCTTTGATCACATCTTCATGGACAGTCTGTGCCTCCTCCCCTAAACTCTTGAATCTCATTTTGTTGGGATACTCCTTTGCATTGTCGGCTACCACAGATTGTATACTGGGTGGCTGCAAAAAGATATAAGCGGCAATAAGAAGCGCAATGGCAGCGGCGACAGCATAACCGTAGCGCTGAAACATCGAGACCTTGATTGCAGTAGCCGGCGCGGAAATTTGGGCGGCGGATTTCCAGGCAGGATTTTGGATACCGTCGGCCAGCGAATACGATTGGACGGAAGCCGCTACCCGCTGTTGGAAAGCGATTTCTGCGGCCAGAGCCGGGTCTGCCGAAGCCAGTGCTTTCAGTTCTATTGCTTCTGCCGCTGTAAGGGCGTTGGCAAAGTAGGATTCGAGAAGGTGTTCGGCTCGGTTTTCCATATTAGAGGAGCGAAGGCGCGATTGATGGATGAATGGTGTAGTGAAGTATAGTTTTTCATTTGCGTAATTTATCGAGGCATCTTTTGCGAAGTTGACGGACTACTTCAGGGCTGGAATAGCCGAGTACATCGGCTATTTCCTGACTGTTCAGACCCTCGCGATAGGTCAAAGCGAGCAGGCTCCGGCAGGGTTCTCCGAGCGCGTCCACTGTGGACCAGAGTTGCGCATCTTCTTGCTCTGCAATGATTTGCGTCTCTATACCAGGGTCTGTTTCTTTGGTGATCGGGAATGCCTCGTCGCCGGGCAGGCCTATTCTGACCTGCTTTCGGCGAAAGGCCTGGATGAGGTTTTTGCCGATGCCAAAAAGGTAGGTGCACAAGGTGCCGACCAGCTCAGTGAGCCGTCCCGATTCCAGGTTGAGCATCATGATGATGACCGCATTTTGAAAAATATCGGCCAGATCGTGTATACTCGTTCGGGTATTCTCTTTACCCCAACCGATAAATTTCGGGCGGCATTTACCGTAAAGTCCAGCCGAAACACCATTGGGGTTTTTGCGGAAATCGTCGAGTTCGTTTTGTTTACCGTTCATAAATGTTGGTGGCAAATGTAGAACGGTGGGTTTAGTGCTTTATGGCATTGGAAGAAAAAATGTGAACAATGGGGCGATATTTTTTTCAGGAATCGTTACCAGCTAAAACAACATGCCTTTATTATTCACATGTTGCTACAAGCCGGAGGGCCAAAAATTAGCGGATGATGGCAATTTTTTGACCGGAAATCTTCCGCCCGGCATCAATCACTCTAAGAAAATAATATCCGTTTGGAAAGTCTTCTAAAGGCAATGTGGCGGTTACGGTGCCTTCCGGCATATTTTGGGAACCAATCAATTGACCCGTCATCGACAGTAACTCAATATGGCAATCAGCGTTTGCCGCTTGCTCAAGCCTTATGTTGACAATATCGCTTGTAGGGTTTGGATAAACCGAAAAGCCAGCAGTTCCTCCTTGGACCTCTTTCAGAGCCACACTTCCCAGCGTATCGCAGGGCGAAGCCTCCCAGTCCCAAAGGCGGTCCATTGTCTCATAGTTCTTGTTGAAAAGATGCTTGCCATTTGAAAAGCACTGTAGGTGACCGAATGAATCGGCAATGGAAACATTTACCCCTCGAAAAGGAACGTCTTCGTCAATGTATGTAATTTCTATATTGTTGTCAAGAAATTCTAGTTTGCTCATTTAATATGCGCTATCGGCTGATGTGACCCCGCCCAGCAACCAT
>JAUSMG010000481.1 GCA_030645295.1 Saprospiraceae bacterium
ACGTCATGCTGAGCAGCGTAACGCATAGCCTGGTCAACGTACCATTTCTGTGGGCTGTAAGCCTTGCCAAAAGACATGTTGATTACGCTTGCACCATTGTCTACGGCATAATAGATGGCGTTTGCAACGTCTTTGTCGCGCTCATCGCCGTCTGGAACGCAGCGGACGGTCATAATGCGAACATTATCCGCTACACCCTTGATACCGGTGTTGTTGTAGCGATTGGCAGCAATGATACCGGCCACGTGGGTTCCGTGGAAAGCGTCGGGGCCTTCATACTCGTTGGTACCATAGAAACGATTGGTGAGGTCGTTCGGGTCGTCGCCCACCATTGCGCGCACGTTGCAATCCGGGTTGAGTTGGAACTCCACCTGATTGTAGAAAAACGCAGCGGCTTCTTTTTTGGCATCTTCGAGGTCCTGCCGTGAAGTGAGGCCATTGGCCATAACTTTTATGATAAGTTCGACCGAACCTTTCAATTCATCATTGCCGTCCACGGTAATAGTGGCCACATTTTCGCTGGTGAATTCTTTGCCACCGAGGGCTATTTCCACTGCGTTAAAAGCGTCTTCAATCGGCTTGATCTGCTTTGTAGCATTGGCCATGCCATTGATGGCTTCTTCACGCTGTGGCTCGAATTCGTCTTTGACTTTGATCCAGTACTTGTATTCTTCTGCCGCATCGCCATGTAGGTTTTTCGGGTCGGTACCCTCGAAACGCTTCTTGAGGCGAGCGTATTCACGGGTAAGTTCGAGGGTTTCATGGTCGACGTTACCGCCAGGGCCAGCCAGGAAATTCCAGCCGTGGATGTCGTCCACATAGCCATTGTTGTCGTCGTCTATGCCGTTGCCTGCGATCTCCCCCGGATTCACCCACATTACGTCTTTGAGGTCCTCGTGATCCACTTCCACACCAGAGTCAAGCACTGCAACGATGATCGTCTGGCCTTTTTTGCCTTTGTTTTTCAGCATTTTAAGCGCCTCATCACCGCCCGTTCCATTTACTTTATCGGTAGTTGGATCAAGGTTAAACCAGTTTTCAGGAGCTTTGCTTTGCGCCGACAGAAACAGGCCCGGGAGGCAAGCGATGGCGACGAGAAGACTTTTTTTGAACATCATGTCAGATAGAAATTTTTGGCTCCATCCGCGCGCTGCCCGAGCATTCGGTAAAGGGTATGGATAAGAGCGGTTATCAATTTAAAAACAAATCGGCTGCCACTTAAGGAGGCATCCGAGTATTTGTAACGACAAAAGTAGCATCTTGTGCGCGGAAGACAGGAAGTTTAGACAAAACCACTGCGCAGAGGGGCGTATGCAGAAGCTTTGATACCGGGCGACAACTGACAGCTTCACGGCAAAGGCAATTGACTGGCACTGACTTTGCCGTATTTCCCGTATTCATTCATCTTAATAACCAATTTTTTGCCAACATGAAGTACCCATTTTCAACGCTTGCACTCAATGCATTCCTTTTCCTTACTCCACTGAATATGAACGCCCAAGGATTTGGGGTCGTAGTAGACAGCGTCGAGGCTCTGCCCGATCAGGTGGTGTGTGTTCCCGTGTATGCACAAGGGTTTACGAACATTGTAAGTTTCCAGTATTCGCTTACCTGGGACGCTGATGTCCTGAATTTTGACCACATTCAAAATTTGAATTTGCCGGGTTTGGTACAGGATTTCCACAATTTGACCGCACCCAACCGATTGTTGATCGCGTGGGCTGAACCCATCGGCGTCTCCCAAACCAGGGCAAATGGCGCTTTGCTTTATGAAGCCTGTTTTAAGGCAATTTCGATCGTAGGAAACGGTTCGGATATTAAACCCGGCGGAGATGGGTTTCCACCTACATCAGGATCTGCAGAAGCCTATAACAACAACTTCCAAAACATTTGGACCCCTGCGCTAAACGTAACAGGGCATGTGGAAATAGTGGCCCAATCCGGCACCTCCGGCACCTCCGATGCCCTGCAAAAAGGGACGAATGCTTTCCAACTTAGCCCAAATCCTACCCATGCATCCTCACAAGTATTGTTCCACTCCAAAACATCGGGGACGGCCACCCTGTCGGTGACAGATGCGCAAGGCCGAACGGTATTTGAACAAAAAATCACGGTGAAAATCGGCGAGAATCGCTTTGAAATTTCGGACAATTTATTGAATACCAAAGGAATGTATCAAGTATCGCTCCAAACGAAGGAAGGCGTTTTCTCGCAGATGCTGAGCGTGCAGTAACGGCACGCGGTTGTGCGAAAAGGCTCGGCGTCAGTAAATACGCAAATTTTTATTTCGTTTTCGGCAGCGTAGACCTTCCAGGTACTACACAAGTCACACCCCGCTTGAATTGTCATGTCGTAGAGTAGCGGAGACAACCACACAACAACCTTTATGTCGAAATCAAGCGAAAACGACAGGATTCCAAACCGTTCTAGCAACATCCGAAGTGGCTTGGGTTGTGTAGATGTCTTCACTTCGTTCCGACATGACAATTCTTTGGGGGTAAAGCGAGATGTGTACCGATTTCTTCATATTCCCAACCAAATTATCCCATCATGATTTACCGATTTTCTATCCTTATCCTGGGAGCATTGCTCTCTTTATTTTCTTTTAGTTTGAACGCGCAAGGTTTTGGCGTTGTCATAGACAGCTTCGAAGTTCAGACAGGCCAAAGCATTTGTATACCCGTAAAAGCAAGCGGATTTGTTGATATTGTCAGTTTCCAATACACACTTACCTGGAATCATCAAGTACTAACTCTCCACCATACACAAAACTATAATTTGGCCGGTTTGAGTTCATCCGATTTCGGTGTTAGTCCTCCCAACCACTTGGTGATTTCCTGGGCCAACCCAACTGGTCAATGTCTCAGTAAAGCAGATGGTGAGGTACTGTATGAGGTATGCTTTACAGCAATAGGATCGCCTGGTAGTAGTACTTCTATTAGAGTAGGCAGTGAAGGATTACCTCTGGGTGCTGGACTCGCGGAGGCTTATACTTGTTGGGGTAATAATGTCTGGTCACAAATGGACACCGGATATGTTGAAATTTTGCCTCAATCTGGCACTTCCGATGTACTCCAAAACGGAGAAATCAGGTTTCAACTAGCCCCAAACCCCACGCCATCCTCCGCGCAGGTGATATTCCATTCGTCCAGCACAGGCAGCACGATACTCCTGGTGACCAATGCACTGGGTCGGGTCGTTTTTGAGCAAAAAGTTTCTGTAAAAACCGGCGAGAATCGTTTTGAAATTCCCGCCAATAACTTGAATACCAAAGGAATATATCAAGTGTCGCTACAAACAAAAGACGGGATTTCTTCACAGATATTAAGCGTGCAGTAACTGTACCGGCGGCTTTAGCCGCAGGAATGCGCGAGCGGGAAATTTTGTTCTGGTTAGCGGCATTCCGGCGGCTAAAGCCGCCGGTACATTAAAACCACCCCGTCTTTTTCCGGGTAGTCCTCCGCGCGCCACCCAGGCCAAACACGCCCAGCAATCCACGTGTCAGCTCCCTCGCTACGGTGCGCCCGATTTGTCGGGCGAGCGGATCTTTGGCGATGGTTTCGATCACACTTGGCGCTTCTTTTTCCTGTTTGGCCTGTGCTTTTTCCTGCCTTTGTTCCGCCTGCACCTCCTGCACTTCCGCGATCTTGCCCATGAGGATCTCATACGCGCTTTCGCGATCCACTTCCTGATTGTATTTGCGCGTTAAGGCTGAGCGGTCCAGGATGTTGTCAATTTCTGTTGGCGTAAGAATATCCATACGGCTCTCCGGCGGGCGCATAAGCGTGTGCGCAAGCGGCGTGGGTATCCCTTTTTCGTTGAGCACACTGATGATGGCCTCCCCGATACCCAGGTTCGTAAGTAACTCCTCGGTATCGTAAAAATCCGTGATCGGATAGTTTTCTGCGGCCAGTTTAATGGCTTTACGATCCTTGGCCGTGAAGGCGCGCAGGGAGTGTTGCAGCTTTAACCCCAACTGAGCCAGAATACTTTCGGGGATGTCGACCGGGTTTTGGGTAATGAAAAAGATACCGACCCCTTTTGAACGAACAAGTTTTATAATGGACTCCAGCTGTTGCATCAGCGCCGGACTGGCTTCCTGAAATACAAGGTGTGCCTCATCAATAAAAATGCAAAGTTCAGGTTGTTCCACATCGCCTTTTTCCGGAAAAGACGCATAGATCTCGGCCAGCATTTGCAACATAAAGGTGCTGAACAACTTGGGCCGATCCTGGATGTCCGTGAGGCGCACGATGCTGATCACCCCGCGACCATTTTCGTCCATGCGGGCGAGATCGAATACATCGAAGGAAACTTCACCAAAGAAAGTATCCGCTCCCTGTTGCTCCAGTTCCACCACTTTTCTGAGGATGGTGCCGGCGGTGGCGCTGCTGAATTGTCCGAACTCAGCTTCCATCTCCGCTTTGCCTTCATTGCCAAGGAATTGCAACACTTTTTTGAAATCCTTGAGGTCGAGCAGTGGCAGGTTTCGGTCGTCACAATATTTGAACACAACGGATACCACCCCACCCTGGGTGTCGTTCAGGCCCAAAATGCGGGAGAACAATACCGGACCAAATTCGCTGATGGTAGCCCGCAACCGGGAACCTTTTTCTCCCGAAAGGGTCAGAAACTCCACGGTATTGCCTTTCCCATGCCAGCCGATGCCGATTTTACCGGCGCGCTCGGTAATTTTGGGATTGTCAGTACCCGGCATGGCAATACCGCTCAGGTCACCCTTGATGTCCATCAGCAATGAGGGTACCCCATTGGCGGCGAGTTGCTCCGCGATGACTTGCAGGCTCTTGGTTTTACCCGTCCCCGTGGCCCCTGCGATGAGACCGTGGCGGTTCATGGTACGAAGTGGAACTTTAATCTGAAGACCAGAAATGGCTTCGGCATCCAGCATAGCGCCACCTAGCACGATATTTGCCCCGGAGAAAGTATACCCTTTCTGGATGGCTTCGACGAAGGAATCTTTTTTTGACAAAGTAAATGGAACGATGAACGATGAACGATGAACGATGAACGATGAACGATGAACGATGAACGATGAACGATGAACTGGGAGAATATCTCGGTGTTTGTTTTCTTAAGTCTCCTGACATCACCGTTTCTGGGTCAAAAGTAATCTGCCAGGAATTTTTCAGGAAAAAAATTGACTCAACCCAATGCACTAAAAATTTGCCTTGCAATTTTTCCCACACATACCGTGAAAAATAGTTCATAGTTCATCGTTTATAGTTCATCGTTCATTTGCTAAGAAGTGACATTTTTTTTAAAAACAAGTGTCACTACTTTGTAAACAATAATGAGTAACTTTGCTGCTCAATATTGATTATGATTGACGCCCTCATTTCTTCCAAGACTCGTATCAAGTTGCTGTTGAAGTTCTTTCTCAACAGCAACGCCACGGCATACCTGCGCAATCTGGAAAGTGAATTTGGCGAATCCTC
Organism: Saprospiraceae bacterium; assembly: GCA_030645295.1. Lineage (GTDB taxonomy): Bacteria > Bacteroidota > Bacteroidia > Chitinophagales > Saprospiraceae > M3007. The sequence continues at coordinate 5,457 of JAUSMG010000481.1, forward strand.
CAACGGTATTCGGGTGGAGCTCAATCGTTTAGAAAATGCCGGTCTCCTGCTTTCTGGAACGGAGGGCAACAAAAAAATCTTCCGTGCCAATACCGGTCACCCCCTTTTTCGGGAAATACACAACATCATTCTAAAGTATATAGGCCTCGACCAGGTAATCGAGACCGTCATCCAAAGGCTGGGCGATGTGCAACGCGTTTACCTCGTCGGCGATTTTTCCAAAGGAATGGACAGCCCGGTAGTTGACCTCGTTTTTGTGGGCGATTTTGACAAAGCATACCTCAGCACCCTTGCGGAAAAAGCCGAAAAATTAATAGGCCGCAAAATCAGATACCTACTCTATTCACCCGAAGAAGCCAAAAAAGTTGACTGGAAACAATTCGCCCCGGAGCCATTATTGTTATGGAAAATGGGGTGATTTAAAAAAATGACCTACTGACCTAATGACCATGTATCAATCCCTTATAAAAAAAGAAAAGACCCTCGCCGTCATCGGACTAGGCTACGTCGGGCTACCGATTGCCTTGGAATTTGCACGAAAATTCCGGGTGGTGGGCTTCGATGTGAATTCAGATCGCGTGGCGATGATGCAACGCGGTGAAGATCCCAGCAGGGAATTGGAGCCGGAGGTATTCAAAGACCGCGACATTCTTTTTACCGACCAATTAGAGGAGCTCGCCAAGGCTCATTTTTTCGTAGTGGCCGTGCCGACAGATATTGACGAGCACAAAGTCCCCAACCTTAACCCGCTCAAAAATGCTTCTACCAGCATTGGTAGTATTCTTAAAAAAGGCGATTATGTAGTGTATGAATCCACCGTGTACCCTGGCTGCACCGAGGAAGACTGTCTGCCCATTCTGGAAGAACTTTCCGGGCTAAAAATGGGCGAAGATTTCAAACTGGGTTATTCTCCGGAACGCATAAACCCGGGCGACAAAACCAAACCACTCACCCAAATTATCAAGATTGTGAGCGGCTGCGATGCCAAATCTTTGGAGGAAATTGCCAAGGTATATGGACACATTATTACTGCCGGAATTTACAAAGCCAGCAGCATCAAAGTAGCGGAAGCAGCCAAGGTTATCGAGAACACCCAGCGCGACCTGAACATCTCGCTGATGAACGAACTTGCCATCATCTTCGACCGAATGGGCATTGACACCCAAGAGGTTATCAAAGCTGCTGGTACCAAGTGGAACTTCCTCAAGTTCTATCCAGGACTTGTGGGCGGCCACTGCATCGGTGTTGATCCCTACTACTTATTGCACAAATCCGTAGAACTGGGCTATGAGCCACAGGTAATTCTCAGCGGTCGCCGCGTGAATGACGGGATGCCCGCCTGGGTGGCCAAAAAACTCGTGCAACTGCTCATCAAAAAAGACAAAAGCCCCCATCATGCCAAGGTGTTGGTATTCGGTATCACCTTTAAAGAAAACGTGGCCGATATCCGCAATTCAAAAGTGGCCACACTCGTGCGGGAACTGCAGGATTTTTCTGTCAACGTCCATATCGTCGACCCATTCGCCTCCCCCAACGAGGTGGCGCATGAATACAAGCTTACGCTGAGCGACCAGATCTCAGAAGGTTACGACGCTGTGGTGGTGGCAGTGGCGCACGACGAATACCGTGCTTATGACAGTTCGTTTTTCAAATCCATCATGGGCAAAAACCCGATTCTGGTAGATTTAAAAGCGATGTATGAAGGGATTGACGACGGGATTGAGTACTGGAGACTGTGATTAGTGGTAAGTGATT
>JAUSMG010000483.1 GCA_030645295.1 Saprospiraceae bacterium
GTCTGTCCTGGCTTTGGAAAACTGCCGCCGAAGAGACTTCCAGACATCAGGCACAAGTCGTGATCTCCGTCATCGGACCGGCAAACCGGAGTCTCGACCTACACAAAATTTTCACGCAAACTGCAGCCGCTGTACTCGAAACCACACGTTCGCCCGGCCTATTCATGGATGGTCAATACCTGCTGCTTTCCGCTGGATATTACATTGCTGCCGCTCGAAATATGGTTCAGAATCAGACCATCCCACTGTATTGCTGGGTCTATTTCGGACGACCCGGTGAAGGCAACAGTTTTACGTATGGAATGTCGGAATTTGGTCTTCCGGAAATGGAAATTGTGAATTCTACAAATGCTGAAGCAGAGGTACATGCCACACTTTACGACGCAGCGATGTCCGTGGTCAAATACGGTACGATCCTTCAGGATGGTCAAACCCTGACTACGGAAGAAGGCACAAAATCAGTGGTGCACCTAACCAAAGGCACTTATCTGGAAGAGAAAAAAGTACTGAGACTGGAATATTAAACGTCAAAATACAACAAAACATGCGCATTATTGGCAGCATTGAGCATCCCAGCCTCAAAATTTCAGTTTTCAAAAATGACGGTCGCACCTCCGTAAAATTTGAGACTTCGCTTTATGAACAAACCTTCAAAATGGGAGATGATGAGCGTTTTAACACGCTTGAAGGCGTTCAAAAAATAGTAGATGATCCTATGATCGAAAAGATCATGGAGGGTTTCAGGCAAATGCACAGCACAAGGCTCGAAGCCATGGCCAGGAATTATCCAGTTCAGGCAGGAGAAATTTTCGAGGAAATAATCTGACCCAACACCAATCACCATTACACCAGTCACCAACTTACCAGTCCCCCCCAGCGCCACCACCGCCAAAGGAACCGCCACCAAAGCTTCCGCCTCCCCCACCCCAGCCGCCACCGCTTGATCCTCCACCAAATCCACCGCCCCCACCGCCCATCCACCAGCCGCCGCCAAAATTATCGTCATCGCGATCGCGTCTTTTTCTGGCCCGGCCGTCGTGGGTGATCATTTGACCAACGTTCCGGAGTTTGTACAAAATGCTGCCAAACACCAAAAAAAACATCAGGGCAATAAACAAAAGCACAAAGATCGAGACCCCTTTGCCCATTTTTTGAGCAGGTTCGCTTTTGAATTCACCCTCTAACGCGCTGATTATGTTGTCTAGTCCTGCATTGATGCCCTCAAAATACCGCTGTTGTCTGAAGTAAGGGCTCATCGTATTCCGGATGATCTGCCCAGCCGTGATATCCGGCAAAGCGCCCTCAGTGCCATAGCCGGTGGCGATAAAAATACCCCGTTCCGGCGGCTCGCTTTTGATCAGAATTACCACGCCATTGTTTTTGTCTTTGCGCCCAATCCCCCATCTATTGCCCAGTTCAAAAGCATAGCCCGCTTTGTCATAGTCACCGATGTCCGGGCGGATCATCACCACAAGTTGTGTGGATGTACTATCCCAGTATGCGCGAAGCTTTTGCTCCAAAGCATTCTTCTGGTCTGGCTGGAGCCAGCCTGAATAATCGTGCACATACACCGCAGGCTCAGGCTTTTCCGGGAACAAAGTGTCATCGGACTGTGCAATAGCCCAAGTAGACAGCAGCAGGAAAAGGGGCAGTAACAATAGCCTTAGGCGATGGAACAGTTGTGGCCTCCTTTTATCGAAAACCCTGGGGTCTACATCCTTAACCATAAATAATCTCGTCAGGAAGTTCATTGATGTCGTGGTTTTCATCATTGGGAAAATGTTCCCGCAAACGCGCTCCAATAAGTTGGACGGCTTTACAAATACCATCAGCAGCTTCATCGCGCATGAAATGTTCTTGCAGAAGTTTCTTTTCGTCCGCCCAAAATTGAAAGCCCACCCGCTCATGTATTCCAGCGTCTCCCCAAATGGCAAAGTGATGGCTTTTTTCGGCGAGATAGATCAATACGGCATTGCGCTCTTTGGTATTGAACATCCCAAAAAGCTGGAACACTTCTGCCGCCCGCTCTACCGGAGTGTCGCGCATACAGAATTCTTCCACATACAGCCGGATTTCACCGCTGGTGCCGCGTTCAGCCTCCCGAATGGTCGAAACGATCTGGGCTTCTTCTTCTTTGGTGAATAGCATTGGATTAAAATTTTACTTCTGGCGCTTTTTCGCTTCCTGGAATAGCCTGGAAATAGCCTTTTGGCGAAAAGCCGAAAATGCCTACCAGTAAATTCGTCGGAAAGTGACGGATATGTGAGTTGAAATCCTGAACAGAACCATTGAAATTCTTGCGCTCCACAGAAATTCGATTTTCGGTACCTTCAAGTTGTTTTTGGAGGTCCATGAAGTTCTGATTGGCTTTAAGATCCGGATAGTTTTCCGTTACCATTAATAGTCGGCCCAACGCACCAGACAGTCCTTGCTGGGCTTGCTCAAAGCGTTGAATGGCTTCAGGGGTAAGGTTTTCCGGATCAATTTTGGTTTGAGTGGCAGAAGCACGTGCTTGTACCACTGCTTCGAGGGTCTGTTGTTCAAAATTGGCGTATCCTTTTACTGTATTGACAAGATTGGGGATCAGGTCAGCACGGCGTTGATACTGGTTTTCTACCTGCGACCAGGCTGCTTTTACAGACTCATCTTTCTTAACCGTGGTGTTGTAAGAGCCACACATGCTAAAAACGAGCACGGCCACCAGGCCAAGCAAAATAATGGGGAGGTATTTGCGGATATCGGTCATAGTTTCAAAATTTGAGTATGAAAGTTTTGTTTTGAAAGAATTGAATGGCGAAAGTATATAGAATGATGACGTGATGCGGTGATAAAGTGATTAGCGTCCGGTAAAGCTTTGCAGGGAACCGCTAATCATCGACGAAACGCTGCTGCCAGAATTCCTGCCGCTACGGCTGCATTCAAGGACTCGGCGCGGCCCAGCGGATGACGCGGAATGCTGATCCGATGCGTAAGCAAATGCTCTGCTTGCTGGGAAAGACCTCGCCCTTCATTTCCAATTACCAGAAGCCCGCTTGTAGGAAGCGTTGCTTCAAAGACATTCTCACCATGCATCACAGCCCCATACACCGGAATTTGAGGTGTTGCGTTCAAAAGATCCGGCAATTCGATTTCCCAGCTTGGTACCCGAAAAATCGCGCCCATACTCGCCTGAACCACTTTTGGACTGTAAATATCCACACAATCCGGTGCGCAATACACCGCAGGCAACCCGAACCAGTCGGCCACCCGGAGGATACTACCCATGTTGCCAGGATCCTGAATGCCATCCAAAAAGAAGCAGATATCCGTAGTTGCCGCCTGATGGTTGCAAGGCTCGATGGGAGTCTCCGCCACTGCCAAAACCTGATTGGGCGTGGTTAAAGCCGATATTTTGGCGAGTTCGGCCTCCGTAACTGGGTTGACTTTATCCGAAAATGGACGCAGGAACCGGGCGTTTTTCTCGATCCAGGGATCTATTGCAAAGAGGGCCGATACCCCGATTCGCGTTTGCTGGAGCAATTCAGTCACCATTTTATCTCCTTCCACAAGAAAATGGCCGTGTTGCTGGCGGTATTTTTTTACGACCAGGGAGCGGAGATGTTTAAGTTGGTTGTGTGAGAGCATTTGAAACAGAACGAAGTGTGACTCGAATTTTCAACGCAAATGTAAAACTTGTGGCAACTCATTTACCTCACTTAGAGCCATTGGTCGAGTACAGCGAATTTTTACCGACTTTTGCAGCCAAAGCCACGCCCAGACGTTGAACGCCATCATGTTTTTTTTCCCGAAAAGTATTATTACGAACCGACATTTAGTCCCCCGAAGCTTTGGGAGATTGATCGTGCTATTGAGTCTTGCGCTTACAGCCTGCAATGTTACAAAGCACCTGGATGCCGAAAAAGGCGAGCGTTTGTTGGTCAAAAATTCGTTGAGTATTCATTCCGAAAAAAAACTGAGTATATCCGCCAAATCGGCACTTGCTAACGAACTCGCACCGTTTTATCGCCAAAAGCCCAATCGAAGGAATTTGTACTTTTTTTATCCGCGACTGAGCTTGTACTATAAGTTCCGCAACCGGAATTCGGATGTCGCAAAATGGATAAATAAGCGCATCGCAGAGCCCCCTGTTGTCTATGATTCGACCCTGGCACAGCGTACTGCGCTGAATTTTAAAAACCAGATGCGACAAAGAGGATATTTCCGGGCTGAATCCAGTTTTAGCACCAAATTCGTCGGAAAAAAGAAGGCCAGGACCACCTACGAACTCATCCTTGGGGATCGTTATACCGTTGACAATGTACAGTTTGCGAGCCGCGATTCCCAAGTCCTTCAAATACTTTATGCTACGGCCGGAGAATCGCTGATCAAGCATGGCACCCCGCTGGACGTCCATATTTTTGATGCCGAAAAACTTCGTATTGCCTCGATCCTAAAAAACCGGGGCTACGCTTATTTTATTCCGCAGTATGTAGAATTCGGCGGCGACAGCACCGGCACCAAAGCCAATATTACCATCGAAGTGCTGCCGTTCAACGACAGTACCCTGCACCGCACCTATACGATCGGCAAGGTCGAAGTGCTTTCTGGAGTGGTTCCAAACCTTTCTTCCATGCGGCGGGATACCACCATTTCGGGCGTGTACTTCGCAGCGGCGGAAGCAAAGCTTTGGATACGGCCCTCCTTGCTCCGGAAAAAGATCTTGTTCGATCCTGGTGATCTGTTCAAACAATCTGATTTTGACAAAACGTTGCGCAATCTAAATGCGTTGGGGGTTTACCGCTTCGTGTCCCTGCGACCGGTGCAGGACAGTACCGAGACAGACAAGATCAACGTGTCGGTAAATCTCTCTCCCAACAAGCGTTTTTCCCCGGGCGGCGATCTGGACTTTAACTATTCCAGAAATTCGATCAGCAACGGACTATTGGGTCTTTCGCCCATATTTTTTCTGGTAAACAGGAACCTGCTTTCCGGGGCTGAAAATCTGCAAAGCAGTGTTAGTTACAACATTGAGTTTGATATTGCCAATCCTAAGATCGTGTTCTCCCAGGAGTTCAAGTTTCAAAATGAACTCCTGTTCCCGCGCTTTTTTGATTACTTCGGGTTTTGGCGGGTGATGAGTAAGATCAAATTTGGCAAGAAACATCCGCTGTCCAAAAATTTCTACGAAAGGATTCGTTCAGATGGTGAAGCGCGGTTGTCGCTCAACTATAACTACCTGGATGTCACTAAATTCTACTCATTTCACCTCTCCAACGTATCCTTTGGTTACCGGGTTCGGTCAGATCCTGAGCATCAGTACAACTGGGATCATATTGGGCTGGATGTGCTGCGGCCACGCTTTGATTCATTGTTGGTCCCGGGTGAATTCCTGCGACGGAGTTTTGGCAACCAACTTTTCACCGGATTGGTGTTGCGGTCCTTCAACTATACTTTTGCCAACCGTCCCAACCGCTTTGGCGAACGCTGGAATTATCGCTTCAATACAGAATTGAGCGGTCTTGAAGTACTGGCTGCCAATCGCGCCTGGCCCTTAATCTCCAGGAAAGACGAACCTGTTTGGCGCATCGGAGACCTGGATTTTGCCCAATTCTTTCGCCTGGATCAGGAGGCCGTTTACACCCGCAATTTTAACCCTTTGGTGACAGGAGCGGTTCGGATCGGGGCGGGTATTGCTACACCGTTTGGCGACTCCAGGGCTGTGCCGTTTGTGAAGCAGTTTTTCGTGGGCGGACCTTCCAGTCTTCGCGCCTGGCGGATCCGTGAACTGGGTCCGGGAGGCTATGTAAAGTTAAACGAGGATGGATCGCTGGATGAAACGCAACCATTCTATCAGGCGGCAGATTTTCGCTTCGAGTTTGGAGGGGAGTTGCGTTTCCCGCTTTTTTTATGGCTCAAAGGGGCTGTTTTTGTAGATGGGGGCAATATCTGGACCCTTCAGAATGACCCTGCCCGACCTGGATCAAAACTGCAATGGGATTCGCACAAAAATATCGCCATTGGCACCGGGTTGGGACTGCGTATGGATTTGGATTATTTTGTGTTGCGCATAGATTTTGGCTTACCGGTTCGTCGGCCGTATTTGTACCCAGGCACGGACACTTATTGGGTCAAAAACCTTTTTTCAAAAATGCAACCCAGGGATTTTAACCCGAATCTTGCAGTCGGCTATCCTTTTTGATCCATTTCTCCGCAATTAAGCAGACTACTGGACATTTTGACACTGGACGTTGGATACGATTCAGCAGGTGCATGATTTTCAAGTTATTAGAGTGCAAGTCCAATGTCTAATTGTCCAGTGGTCTCTCGGATAAGTCAGATTAATTTTTTAATCGCCAGAGCCTCTGAGAATGCGGCTTACGGCCCTCGTTGGCCACGATCCACACCTGGTCCTCCCATTGTGCTATCGATTCGAATTGCCTGGAAATCAAGCATTTCGGCAATCGCTTCCAGCGCTGATTCCCATTTAAAAACTGACTGCCCGAAAAGTCCCTAAAATACATTGCGCTGGCGCGTGTGAAGGGTATGAAGCCCAGTTTTTTTCCGATGATATAGCCGGTGAGTACGAAAGTTTTTGCGTCGCCACTGATGGCGGCGCCTGTCACTACCCGATTTTTTAGCCGAACGCTGTCGCGCAATTCCGCTACATATTCGCCTCCTGGCAGCGCGGGCAGGACGTAATGCTTGGTGTAAAAATCTCCTTTGAAACTGTTTTTCGAAAAAAGGTGCAGACTGTCATCCAGGAAGACCATGGCCTCACAGTTGAAATTCCAATCTTCCTCCCGGGCGGGCGGGAAGGCCGTTTGGTCGGGATAGCGAAACTGAATACTATCAAGCGCTTTCGTGACCGGATTGTATCGAAAGATGCGAAGGTTCTGGCGACGGTTGTAATTATTGCCAAAATCACCAATGTACAGATTGCCTGCAGGGTCATGCGCAAGGTCTTCCCAGTCGAAGTTCTTAACCGGCAAATGCCTGATTTCCAGCAGTTTTCCTGACACAGGATCAAAGCGAAAAAGATGGGCAGGGTTATTAGAATCGTTTAGGAGCCAAAGGTCGCCATTGGGCAGACGAGTCATTCCGGACACCTCCTTGAGTTCGCCTGGAAGATTTATGCGGCGTGGCAATATAGGATCCTGGGCAAAAAGGAGGACCGTGAAAAGTTGAAACAGGAGGATACAGCGTAGTTTAAAAGTTGTCATGCGGCGGTTTGGGTAAAAATGCCTCAAGTTTATACTTTCACAAATCTCGTCGTCCAGGCCTTCCCTCCCTTTTCGAAACGGACAAAATAGACCCCGGATTTGTAGAGTGAAACATCTACTTTATGCTGATTGTCAGGCTTGTAGTAACTCTTGATCTCCTTCCCCTTCGCGTTTAAAATGGATATTCGATGAAACGGTACGCTCATATCAATAGAGATGAGGCTGCTTGCAGGATTTGGTGTGATCGAAACTTCTGCGCTGAAATCCACTTCTTTAGTGCCGACCAAAAGATCAATATCATCATCGTAACGAGGAAGCACCTGATAACCCGTGTTAAATGGAGTGCTCGAATCAAACTGTCCTCCTAGACCCGTAAGGTCGAAGGGGCCAGTTGGAGCAATCATGTTGTACGTTTCCACATCCCGATCGATGCGAATCAGAATGGTGTCAATCGGACTATCGTCGGACACTGCGCGGGCGTTAAAACCGCTATTGCCCATCCCCGTACTCCATTCTATAATATTAACCAGGTGTAAATTGTTGATTTTGATCAACCTGGACTCCGTTGCTTCTGATAAACTGGTAACAACCGTTGGCGAAAGCAAAGGGTTATTTTCCGAAATTTTGATAATGGTATCGGGGCGAATCTCGGTCTGGCCGTTAAACTGTCCGATAGTACCCCGAACTGTTACCTTGTCTTTTTCCTTTACGGTATAACCAAAGGTTCCGCCAAGGGTGGAGACCGCTATGCCGTCGCCATTGTTGTCGATAATGGTAAAAAGCAATGAAGGCTGGTTGTTGTTGAGCGGGCGAAGATTCACGCCATAAACGGTGCCTTGTAATTCGCAACTCGCATTGAGCGAATCGGCATTGCCGGTGATTGGGTGTTCAGTGGTAACCACTCCAATGGTACGCAGCGGATAACATTTCACATTAATGGTGACCGTAGCCTCAGAACAATCCGAAGCGTCGCAGATCTGGTAAGAAAACTGGTCCGGACCGCAGTAACCCGCATTGGATTGGTATGAAATGCTGTTTCCACTCACCGTAGCACTGCCCTGCGTGGGCGGTGTAGTGATGATGAATTGCGTGAGCGAATTGAGGATCAGGTCATTGCCTTGCACATTAAACAAGGTAGCCAGCCCGCTAGGCGCCGATACAAAGTCATCTACCGCAGTGATCTGGTTTGAGCCCGTGCAACCGGAAGCGGCGCCAGGATTGCCTTTCACCTCATTGCCGTTGATGATTATACCTGTTTCGGTGGACGCGGCCTGCCAGCTTCCTGGAAGGCTATTGTCGGAGTTGTAATCGCAAAGCACAATGGATGGCCCCATTCCTGCCGCTTCCATAGGCCATGGAAGAGCATTCGCATACGTGACGTTATCTATTAATGTACCGGCAACATCACGAAGTTCGATCAGTTCGCCACCGTTGCTCAGTGCACCGGAAGTCCACGCCAAGGGCGTAAGTCCAAATATCGCCTGCATTGCGCTAACACTCTTTGCTACCACGATATACCCGCCCGGAAGAAGGACCGTACCGGCAGGAAAAGTATACTCAATGCTATTGGGCGGGGTGAAGGTCCAGCCGGAAATATCGGTTGAAAGCGTACTGAGGTTGTGCAATTCGATGTATTCCAGTGAATCATTACCACTTTCCGGCGGGTTGTACATGATCTCTGTGATGACGACTTGGGCACGGCCTGTGTTAAAGATGCCGAGGAGTAGCGTGAGGGCCAGAATAGTTTTTTTCATGTTAGAAAATTTTTACTTTGTACATTGGACTTTTGTGATCAGGATACTTGGGTTTTTGAAAAAATATCCAAGTTCCTGATTGTCTTTGGTTATAAGCGTGCATTTGATCAATAGAGGCTCAAAAGTAGCGAAAACTCCAGGACGCATCCACAGAGAAGTAGAGGGGTTTTACGAATTACCAACAAAACTTAATCGGGGATTAACATGGCTGGTGTACTTTCGCCGTCGGAATCTTCCTTTTTTCACCAATCCTTTCTATTTGTATGAACCACTTTACACAACGGTTCTCCACGGGCAAAGCGCTGGCAGTCATAGCGTTGCTTCTGTGTGGAACAAGTCTGTTTGCCCAGGTGACCACCTCTACGATTTCGGGCATCGTATCTGATAAAAGCGGTGAGCCACTTATCGGCGCAACCGTAGTGGCCACGCACACCCCAACCAACACCCGTTACGGTACCGCCACCAATGCATCTGGCCGCTACACGCTTCCCGCAGTACGCGTAGGTGGTCCGTATTCTGTGACCGTGAGCTACACGGGGTATGAATCTCAGACACTGGACGGAATTTACGCTAGCCTCGGAACGGCTGCCAACGTTGATTTTCAGGTCCAGGAAGCCGGCTCGGTTTTGGAGGAAGTCACTATTACAGCCAATCGGAACGATATTTTCAGTTCTGATCGCACAGGAGCTGCCACTACTTTCGACCGCCAACAACTGGCCACCATTCCAATCACGGGTGCACGTTCCATCAACAGCATCACCAAGTACAACCCAAATGGAAATGGCAACTCTTTCGGCGGACAAGACAGCCGTATGAACAACTTTACCATTGACGGTTCTGTGTTCAACAATGGTTTTGGCCTTGGCACGGATGCTCAGGCGGGTGGCCGTACAGGTTCGACCGCAATTTCTTTGGACGCTATTGAGGAGTTGCAGGTAAACGTTGCACCCTTTGATGTGCGCCAGACTGGTTTCGTCGGCACAGGTATGAACGCTGTGACCCGCTCCGGAAAGAATGAGTTCTTCGGATCTGCTTTCTTTAATTTCCGCAAAAGCAACGACTCGGGTATTTTCAATGGCACTAAAATTGGGGACACAAAACCCAATATCGGTGCATTTGATGAGCAAATTTTTGGAGCCAGCTTTGGCGGCGCCCTCATCAAAAACAAACTCTTCTTCTTTGCAAACTACGAAAGCCAACGCCAAACTACTCCGGCTACCACCTGGGTGGCGGACGGAAGCCCCCTGGATGACGGAGGTTCAAATGTAACCCGGGTACTCGCCAGCGATCTGGATGCCCTGAGTTCCTATCTTCTGGACAAATATCGCTACGAAACGGGTCCTTACGAAAACTACGACAACAAAACCGAAAGCGATAAATTTCTGGTTCGTCTGGACTGGAACGTGAACGACAAAAACAAATTGACGCTCCGGTATACGCACCACAACTCATTATCTGACCAATTGATCAGCAACAGTAACTCTGCAGGGGCAGGAAACCGCCGTACGCTGGTTACGGCTATGTCGTACCAGAACGCTGGCTATATTATTGGGGACAACACACGTTCATTTGTTGCAGAATTGAACTCCCAACTCAGCAACAATGTCCACAACACCTTCAGCGCAGGTTACGATTTCCAGGATGAGGATCGCCAGTACAAAGGCTCCATTTTCCCCACGATCGACATTTTGAAGAACAATTCTACGTACATTTCTGTAGGCTTTGACCCCTTCACCCCCAACAATAAACTCAGCTACGGGACGCTTCACTTCACCGACAACGTTTCGATCTACAAAAACAAGCACACTTACACTTTTGGTGTAAATTTCGAACAGTACAAATCGGACAACCTGTTCTTCCCGGCCTCCAACGGTGTTTACGTATTTGACTCGCTTGCACAGTTTTACGCGGCTTCTGAATACGGTCTTATGAATCCGGACTCCACCAATTCGGCGGTTCAATACAACCGCTTTCAGTATCGTTACTCGGCTTTGCCAGGTGCTGTTGAGCCCCTTCAATCTTTGAAGGTAAACAAGTATGATCTGTACGCACAAGATGAATTTCAGATCAGCAACCGATTTAAACTTACCTACGGTATTCGCGCTGGCATTATCTCTTTTGACGACACAGGCCTCTCAAATGCTACGGTAGACGGACAAGATTACGTGGATGAAAATGGCAACCGCGGCTATAAAATTCAGACTGGCAAACTTCCGGATCCAAAAGTGCTGTGGGAGCCACGCACTGGTTTCAACTGGGATGTATTTGGCAACAAGAAAACCCAGGTTCGTGGTGGATTGGGTATTTTCACTGGTCGTCCACCCTATGTTTGGGTCTCTAATACGATTGGCAACAATGGGGTACTTACCGGCTATATCGACGATTCAGGCACAAAAACACTCCTGCACAAATTTACGCCGGAGACCAATATCTTCATTCCTGAGACGCCAACGCTGCCTACTACTTTCGACATTGCAGCAACAGCCAATGCCTACCGCTTCCCACAGGTTTGGAAAAACAACCTTGCGTTGGACCAGAAATTGCCTTTGGGCCTGATCGCTACGGTTGAACTCATGTACAATCGCAACGTAAATGCCGTGCGTTACTTCGATGCGAATTTTGAAGAGCCTACCGGAACATTTTCAGGGCCAGACAACCGCCCTCGCTTTGCAGGCAATGACAATGGTGTACGCATCAACGACAACGTATCCCGCGCCGCGGTAATGACGACTACCAACGAAGGATGGTACCAGGCCGCTACGCTCAAATTGGAGTATCCCAATAAAAAAGGCTTCTATGGAATGGCTGCACACACCTTTAGCCAGGCCAAGGACCTGATGAGTGCCGGCTCTATCGCCGGTGGCTCCTGGACAAGCGCTCGTTCCGTTCGCGGCAACAACGACCTTGACCTTGCATTTGCAGATCAGGACGCTCCAGGCCGCACCGTCGGTTTGTTGGGCTACCGTTTTGAATACGGTGGTGATTTTGGCGGCGCAACCGCTATCACGGTGGGTTATGTTGGCGAACGCCGTGGCTTTACTGGCAACATTAACGCTGCCCGTTTCTCCTATAGCTATGCCGGCGATATGAATGGCGACCGTGTATTCAACAACGACCTTTTGTTTGTACCCAATAATGCCAGTGAGTTGAACTTCCGTGATCTGACGGTAAATTATAAGGATGCTGCTGGTGCAAGCCAGACCAAAACCTTTACAGGTGCAGAGCAAGCAACCGCGTTCGAAGCATTTATTAAACAGGACGATTACCTGAGCGGTCGTCGCGGCCAATACGCGGAGCGCAACGGCGTATTGTTCCCGATCTTGCACCGTTTTGATGTTTCTGTGACCCAGGAATTTTACCTCAAAATCGGTGGCAAGCGCAATACGATCCAGTTTCGTGCCGACATCCTGAATGCAGCCAACCTCCTCAACAGTGAGTGGGGCCTGGGCAATAACTTTGTGTCGGACCGTCCGCTTTCAGCTGCAGGTACAACCGCCGATGGCGTGCCACAATTCCGTATGGCTACACAAACCATCAACAACGAGCCTGTACTGATCCGCGAATCATTTGTGAAAAGCAAAACACAATTTGATGTGTGGGTTGCTCAATTTGGTATACGCTACATTTTCAACTAAGTCCTTGACTTAGAAACACATAAGATACGCCGCGTGCTGCAGTTTGCAGTGCACGGCGTACTTTTTTTGGCAGGCCGGGTCAGACAAATTTCCCGACCTTTGCGCCCACTATGCGATTCGACATCATCTCCGTGCTGCCCGAGCTTTTGGAAAGCCCGCTCAACCACTCCATCATGCAACGGGCCAAAGACAAAGGTCTGCTGGAAGTTTTTCTCCATAATCTGCGCGATTTCGCCCTGGGAAAACACCGTCAGGTAGACGATTATCAGTTTGGCGGAGGCGCCGGCATGGTCATGAGACCCGAGCCACTGGCTGCCTGTATCGAAAAACTGCTGGCCGAACGCTCCTACGATGCGGTCATTTACACCAGTCCCGATGGCCAACGACTCGACCAAAGCCTTTGCAATCAATTGAGTATGAAGGATAATCTGCTCGTTATATGCGGGCACTACAAAGGAATCGACGAGCGCATCCGTGAGAAATATGTGACGCTTGAGATCAGCATCGGGGATTATGTGCTTTCAGGGGGGGAATTGGCCGCCGCAGTGATCGTCGATTCCGTGGGTCGCCTGATCCCTGGGGTGCTGAATGATGAAACTTCAGCGTTGTTCGACAGTTTTCAGGACGATTTACTGGCGCCGCCCGTCTACACCCGTCCGGCAATATGGGAAGGAATGTCTGTGCCGGAGGTGCTGCTTTCCGGCCACGAAAAGAACATCAGTGAATGGCGGCACGAACAAAGTCTGGAACGCACCCGCGACCGTCGACCAGATCTGATGGAACGATATGAAAAAGGGGACGATATGGTGTAGGTGAAAAAATTAAGCGGGTTCAGAAGTGTGGCACACCTAACACGCTCGAAAAACCAAATTTGACATAGTCTCGTATCTTCTTCAAAGCCTGTTTCAGGCTTCCAAACAATTATTCAATTTAAGTGTCTTCACTCGGACATCCCGATTGCCTTATTCTGTTGCCCCAAAACGAGCTTGAAGATTCTATCTACTTTCGCCGATACAATTATTCACTTCTGTGATGCACAAAGAAACTTATCTCGACGTAACAGCCGACTTCTATCGCGATGCGGCGCTGACCCCCAATGTTGGACTCTGTTGTACCACCACCCCGGTATGGCAATTACCCGACCTGAAAATGCCCAAACGGATGTTGGAAATGAACTACGGATGTGGTTCAACGGTTCACCCCCGGGACCTGGGAAACAACCCTACCATCCTGTACGTAGGCGTGGGCGGTGGTATGGAATTGCTGCAATTTTCCTATTTCAGTCGCCGGAAAGGGGCCGTGATCGGCGTAGATATGGTGGAAGAAATGCTTCAGGCAAGCCGCGAGAATTTTGTGGAAGCCGAGCGTCAAAATGCCTGGTTTCAGTCCGATTTTGTGGACCTGCGGCAAGGCGATGCGCTGAACCTGCCCATTGAAGACAATAGCGTGGATGTGGCCGCACAAAACTGCCTCTTCAATATTTTCAAAGTAGATGATCTGCAGCGGGCGCTATCCGAAATGTACCGGGTGTTGAAACCCAATGGACTACTCATCATGTCCGATCCCGTTTGTGAAACACGCATGCCCGATTCTTTGCTGCAGGACGACTGTTTGCGAGCCGAATGCCTCAGTGGCGCCCTTCCGCTTAAGGATTACATTAAAATGATCACGGAGGTTGGTTTCGGTACGGTGGAAATTCGCGCCAAACGTCCCTATCGTTTGCTTTCTCCCAATCACTATGATACGGACCGGTTGATTTATATCGAATCCGTTGAGGTATGTGCGATCAAAGATCCCATGCCCGCTGATGGACCCTGTGTTTTCACGGGCAAGACAGCGATCTATTACGGGAATGAGACACAATTTGACGACCAAAAAGGGCATGTCCTGGCACGCAATATGCCGCTTCCGGTGTGTGATAAAACAGCAAATGCCCTGGCCAGTCTCCGCCGTGATGACCTGTTCATTTCCGAATCCACTTTCTTTTACGATGGAGGCGGATGTTGCTAAACCATTGTCATTCAAAGTTTTACCGTTCAACACTAAAAACATAGACTTTAGGACACATGAGCAAGGAAAAAACATATTTTGAGCCCGCTGATCTGGCGAATTTTGGAAAAATCAGTGAATGGCAGGAGTCCATGGGCAAAAAGTTCTTCGATTACTACGGAGAGGTGATGAAAGAAGGGGCCCTGACCGAGCGCGAAAAAGCGCTGATCGCATTGGCGGTTGCCCATGCAATGCAATGTCCTTATTGTATTGATGCCTATACGGAAACCTGCCTTAAAGTCGGTGCAGACGAAGAGCAAATGATGGAGGCCGTACATGTCGCGGCCACCATGAAGGCGGGCATCACGCTGGTATATTCCACGCAGATGATGAAGCACGCCAAGAAAGTCTCCATGTAACCCTAAGATCCATTCAAAACAGACGATGTCAATCCATCAACGTACCAAATCACTGTCCGCACGGGGGGAGGCACTGGCCGATACTTTTTTTCAATTAAAAGTACTAAATGGAATTGCGCGTAGCGATATACATTTCCAGTCTTTTCAGTCAAGAATTGCGGAGGTCGGGTTCCCGACACTGCAGCCTTCCGGGATCGATATTTTTCAGCTTAATATTGGCAAACTTTGCAACCAAACCTGTGCACATTGTCACGTGGATGCAGGTCCGGACAAAAAAGTGGAGAACATGAGCCGCGAAACGCTGGAGATCTGCCTGGATATCCTGTCCAAATACGACATCCAAACCGTGGACATCACTGGAGGGGCGCCTGAAATGAATCCGCACTTCCGCTGGTTCGTAGAGGAATGCCGAAAATTGGATAAAACGGTAATGAACCGCTGCAATCTCACCATCGTGCAGGCCAACAAAAAATTCCACGATCTGCCCGAATGGTTCGCTGCGCACAAGGTGCATATTATGTCGTCCCTACCCTATTTCAGCAAGGGTCGCACCGATGCACAGCGCGGCGACGGCGTTTTTGAGGATTCGATCAAAACCTTGCAGCAACTCAATGCCATCGGTTATGGAAAGGAAAATTCGGGATTGATGCTTGATCTGGTTTATAACCCATCGGGGGCTTTTTTGCCCGGGGGACAGGCGGGACTGGAGCGGGAATTCAAGTCTCAACTCAAACGTCGTTACGAGATCGAATTCAACCGGCTTTTTGCCATCACCAATATGCCCATCAGTCGCTTTTTGGATTATTTGTTGGAATCAGAGAACTATGAAGATTACATGAGTCAATTGGTGTCGGCCTTCAATCCGGCAGCCGTGTCCGGAGTCATGTGCCGCAATACCATTTCGGTGAGTTGGGACGGGTATTTGTATGATTGTGATTTCAATCAAATGCTTGATCTTAAGGTAGAAAGCCGCAATTCGCAGCATATCAGCCAGTTTAATTTTGAAACACTTTCAACCAGGAATATTGTACTCAACCAGCATTGCTACGGGTGTACTGCGGGTGCAGGGTCGTCCTGTGGCGGAGAAGTTGTTTAGAAAGCCACGTAGTGGCGACACCGTTTATAGAATCCGACAGATCGTAGAGAGTGGAACCGCGTAGCGGTGACACGGTGACGCCGGTACACAGACAGTCATTAAAAACTTACCATGCCATGTTTAAAAAATTCATTTACTCGCTTTTTACAGCCACTGCGCTGCTATCGTCCTGCAATGCCTTTTCGGGCAAACCCGCCGATAACAAGTCCGCCGAAAATGCTCAACCCGACCCCGTGATGTACGGCAAACTGGATACTGCCACCTTCGCTTCCGGTTGCTTTTGGTGCGTGGAAGCCATTTTTGAAAGCCTCAAAGGTGTAAAAGAGGCCGAATCGGGCTATGCAGGCGGCCATACGATAAATCCGAGCTACGAGGAAGTTTGCACCCACACCACCGGCCACACGGAGACCGTGCAGATCTTTTATGATCCGGCCATGATCTCCTACCAGACCCTGCTTGAGGTATATTTTGCCTCACAGGATCCAACCCAGGTGAATGGGCAAGGTCCGGACAACGGCGACTCTTATCGTTCTGTGATCTTTTACCGGACTGAAACCGAGCGCGAGCTTGCAGAGGCCAATAAAAAGCAACTCAATGATTCGGGTAAATTCTCCAGACCCATTGCGGTAATCATCGAACCTTTCAAGGTTTTTTACCGGGCTGAGGCCTATCACCAGAATTACGAAAAGAACCACCCCGAGAATCCGTACGTACGCAATGTGTCCATTCCACGGCTGGAACGGATGAAAGCCAAGTTTCCGCAATTGCTTAAATAGAGATCAGGTTCACACAACGCCACGACGCCACAACGTATTTAAGATCAAGTGGATAACCTGTTGTGGCGTCGTGGCGTTGTGTGAAACATTTTTACCAGATCAGCCTGTTTTAATTTCTGCAAATTTGTTTGATAAAAAACTATTTATAAACACAAATAGTTTTATTTTTGCAGTCCCAATCAGTCTTAACCTGGTAAAATAATATGAACCTCTGTCCCAACTGCGCGGCCGACATTATTCCCGGCTCCAAATTTTGCAACCGCTGTGGCGACAAAATTGCGGAACGGATGAAACCCTGCCCGGCCTGTCACGAGCAAAGCCCATTGGCATCCGTGTTTTGTCATCACTGTGGTTTCCATTTTGAGGGACGGCATCGGGGTGTTGAAGCACAACGCTACGAGCCGATATACGCCCTTGACTTTGACCCGGGCACCCTTACCTCACAAGTTAAAGCCCTGTTTTTCAGGAGCTTACGTCGCCGGGTAGAAGAAGAGCACGATGTGTCCAAATACAGCGACTACGTTGAACGGTTTTACCAATCCCATTTTCGGGAAATTTACGGACTCCGGGCAGAGCAGATCGGCGAGGACGTGCTCATTCAGTGGGAACGTTTTGGCAGCGAGGGTTTGCCCGAGATCGATCAGCGCATTGGCAGGTCCTTTGAGGGATTGCTCGATTTTTTCATCATTCAGTATTGTCCCGATCTCAATGGGGTGATACTGCCGCCATCCATTCTGAAATACGAAAAAACCCAGCCCGGCAAGACCGATCTCTGGCTCATGATCCAGGATTTTCTTGATTTTGACCGGGAGCAGGAGGTATTTCACTTTGATTTTATCGCCATGCGCGGAGATCTGCTCGCCAATGCCTGCAAGAACTTTCTTTTTGCTGAACGCAAGGAAAAGGTGTTTTTTATCGGAGATCTGTCGCTGAAAGGCACTTGCAAAGAAGGATTTGCCATGACCGACCAGGGCATTTACTGGCGGGCGCCCTTCGATAAAGCGCGAAAAGTGCTCTATAAAGAGATAAAAGAAGTGAAAAGGCATAAGGAATGGCTCACCATAAACGGGCACTTTTTCACCGCAAACCCCTCGCTCAACCTCAAACTTTTCAAACTGCTCCGAAAACTGCAGAACTGGCGCCAACCCTCCGGAAAGCTGAAAAAACCTGCTGAAATGCCGGTTTGAAACTTTTTCAAATTTAACCCGGTTTAGTACTTGGCTAATTTGAAAATGGACTGCTATCTTTGCACCCGCTTTCGAGCGAAATGGAGGTTGTAGCTCAGTCGGTTAGAGCGTCGGTTTGTGGTTCCGAAGGTCGGGGGTTCGAGACCCCTCATCCTCCCAACAGTGGCATAACTTGAAAAAGTTGTGCCACTTTTTATTTCCAGTCCAAGGCTACTTCTGTACCGGCTTAATGATGGTCCTTCCGCCCACGGTCACCTTCATCCAATACTGACCTGGCGGCAGGTCTTGGGCGCTCACCAACCGCGTGTTTTCTTGCATGCAAATCCGGACGCCCAAGCCATTGAAAAGTTCGATCTTTTGGGGAAGCTCCGCACTTTCAATCTGCCACACGCTTTGCGTCGGATTGGGAAATACCTGCACAACAGGCTCATTATCAATAATATCTTTCGTGGCCACCGGGTTGCATTCCAGTTGGTTGAGATAGAGCCACAGATCGTTGTCAAAAAGGATCGGCACGGAATTTCCCCCGGCATTGGTATAGCCGGCGTCATTGCCCTGACGGACCACCACCCAGCCTTTTGAGGGTACCACGTGGATCTTCTGATCATTTTTGCCCAGGGCCGAGAACATATCATCGGGGGCATTGGGGATTAATTTGAAAGGGAAAACCAACTGCAAGCCCGGCAGCATAAAACTCGGCTGCCCATTGAGCCACCAGAGGTATCCATAACTTTTGTTGAGGTTTTGGGAGGAGTGGGTCATATCATACACATACAGTTGATCGTGCAGCAGCGTGTCACCGTCCCAAACCCCTTTGGCGAGCGTGAGCAGACCGTAACGGGCCATATCCCGCGCTTTGCTGTACAGGATGTGATTGATCCACAATCCCTTCATGCCCGTGCGGTCGAACAGGCGGGTTTTGGTGTATTGATTGAGCGTTACCCCGCTCGCTTCCTCGAGTACGTCATGGATCAGGTGGTAAGGCGCATTGTGGTAAGCCCAGCGGGTACCGGCATCGGCCTTGTAGGTAAGGCAGGCGGGATCGGTACAATTGTCGTCGGACACGGCGTCGTCCAGTCCGTTGGTCATGGTCAGTTGGTGCCGGATGGTGATGAGCTCTTCCTTGGCGGGCGGTTCCGAGGTCCAGCCGCTGCCCAGGTATTGGCTGGTTTTATCGTGGATATCCAGGATTCCTTCCTCCTGCGCTTGTCCGACCAGAAAAGCCGAGAGCGACTTGCCGGCCGAGGCCCAGTACCAAACGGAATCCTGAACAAAGGCGCCAAAATATTTTTCCAACACGATCTTACCGTCCTTCAAAAGCAGAAAGGACTTGGTGTTTTTGTCTTCCAGAAACTGGTAAAGACTGTCGATCCTTTCGGGACAAAAACCCAGGATGGCGGGGCTGGTGGTTTGCCAGGTCGTGCCGGTTTTGGGTGGGAAATAGAGATTTGGGTTTTGGGAGAAAAGGGATAATGAGCTGAATATCAGCGCGATGGTGGCCCATAGTTTAGCCGTCAAAGAAAAAGAAGTGCGAAGTGTTGTCATAAGTGAGTAGAGCAAGTGGAGATGTAAAAACGGCTTTGGACTGGGAAAGTTTGGAAAAGTAAAACGAGGGGGGGGGCACTGCTAGACATTTTTTTATCGCAAAGGCGCAAATATCCAGAGGCTTCTCAATGCGTTGTTATTTCAACGGTACTTAGTATGAATTCATACCTTTTTTTGCCTTGAACCGAAAAAGAAATGGTGTATTAAAAATTAATGCGATTTTTGTGCTGGGGAATGAGAAAATACTAACATCTTCACCAGGCCTAATTCAAAGTTCAAAGCCATATTTTTTCATGGCCGCCAAAACAAGTCCCCTTTTTGCCTTGGGGATATTGCGCAGGCCCAAAAGGATTTTGAGGAAATTCGTCCGGTCTAAGTCACACTCTTTTGCAAAGGCAGTATGATTGATAGCAGGGCGTTCTGCGAGAAAAATTCGGAGGGTTGATTCTAATGACATAGGGTAAATATACGCAATTTTGACCACAATTCCGTGGTCAAAATTGCGGTAGACCAATAGTTCTTGCCAACGAAAAGTAAAAATATGAAATCGAAATCGAAATCGAATAATGCAACATGGGTAATAGCAAACACTATGCTGACAACGCTTCAAATACAAAGAACCGCTTTTTTTTAAAATCCGCTTATTCCTGTAAATAGACCCAGTAGGAAACAAAATGAGATTTTGTTAGGTATAAATTTCAACGCTAATCAATTTTATATGAAAAGCCTCCTAATCCTAATCATTATATCTGCGCTCTTATTTAGCAGTTGTAAAACAAAGCAGCCTTTCGTTGCTTTAAATGATGATATTGTACCCATTCTTTGCGGAACATTTGAAACATCCGATGATAAAAGTTTATTGAGCAGCCTTACCCTGCGTGATTGGAACAGTGCGGAGTTTATTACGCCTTTCGACCGCCTAGCCCGGATCACGGAAGAAACACCAAGCAATAAACCTGTTCGCCCGGCTTCCCGCTATTTCATTGGTGGAGATACGCTTTATATAGAAATGGACAAAGGCTATCTCTGCTATAAAATCAAAAATGAAAATACGCTTTTGGGAGTAGGTTTGTGGGTTAATAAGCAAAAATTGATTCGACGGCAGGAGAAACGTACTACTTGTTCAAAAACACACGCTCCCACAGCCGATGAAAAGACTTGGTTGCGCCAAAGCCGTTTATACTATCAAGCCTATTATTCCAACAATTACGTTACGGCGATCCCTCTGCTAGAGCGCATTTGTGAAGAAGGCTATGGACCAGCTTGTATGACTTTGGGATTACATGACATCAAAATCATGCAAAACCAAGAAAAAGGTCTTGCAATGCTTGAAAAAGCTTGTAATATGGGCTATTTTGGAAATTATGCTTGTTTTCGTTTAGCGGATGTTTTAAGTGATTTGGGGAAAGAGGAGGCTGCTATGATTGCCTATCAAAAAGCTTGTGATGGTGGGCATGCGGTTGGTTGTATGGTAGTAAGTCTTATGAGTGTTATAAAGAAATAATTTTTAAACTGACTGCGACCTAGGGCCAGTACGCAGTCAACAACGGGCAGAAAATAAACCGCTGGAGACGGCAATCAAACTATAAACAGCAAGAACAAAGGATGTACGAAAATGCTGCCTAAGCGTCGCACATTCGTACATCCAAACGTTGTCGGAAAATATAATAAAATAACAAACGATGAAAAATTTCAAACTTGTCCTCGGACTACTACTCTTTACTACTGCGATTTTTGGGCAAACTGTCCAAGACTCAAAGGATTACATTTCTGAAAAAGTGGGGGGAAGTAACCCGCTTCCGAACTATGCTAACAAAATATTTTTCACAAACATTTTACGCCCTGATGCGGAAATGTTGGTAGGCAGAAAGTTGAGCGATGACGAATTTAATCACCTTTTTATCTACGCTCGGGATGTTTATGTTGACGATAATAGAAGTAAATGGGCTTGGACCGTTGCACAGAGTGTAGATATTCGTGGTATAACGAAAGTATCAGCAACAAGAACAACAGGTCAGCAGAATTTTTACACAATAACAGTTTATTTGGATGAGAACCATTTAGCAAAGCAATATAGTGAATCATCGTTTGACAAAAAACCAAAGTATGAATATATTTCTAAAATGGAAATATTGATTTCAGATGATTCCAACATTGCCAATAATGTTAAAAGGGCTGTTATTAAAATGGGTGAATTTTATGGAATTTCAATTAGAGATGGTGATAAATTCTAAAATATTTAAAAATGAAAAAGGCTACAATTATATTCATTTTTCTTCTTTTTTCTTTGTCAATATTTTCACAAACTGTTGATTGTGAAGAGTTGATAGAGTATGTAAAATCAAACGGAACCAGCAAAGCAACTGTTAATAGTTGGCAACTTATCGATTCAGATTGGCTTAAAAAAGTTGAAGCATGGGAAATTGATAATGCCATTGTTGTGATTGCATCAATTAAGAAAGATCAGTACACAATTTTAGCAAAAGATTATATTTTTTGTGGGATTCCATCCCGAAATTGGGATAATTTCTATAACAGTTGGAATGATATTGGCAAAACTTACGGAGAGAAATTTCACCTGTATATTATTGATTATATCTGTAATTGCAATTAATTCAATCAATGAAAAATTTCTTCAATTGATTTTTTAACCGAAAAAATGCGATGTCTCCAACCCAATATAAAGAAGATTTAATTGGCAGTCTAAACGCGGCTACGCAGTAGTCACGTTGTCGGTGAAAACATAAAGTATGAGGATAACAGAAAATAGAAAAGATATCACAGACTGGTTGATACACTTCGTCCATGACAGAAATGTAGAAAACGACATGTACCAGACTTATCTAAAAATCGGTGAGGAAATTGGAATGTCAATCCCTCCGAGAAGTTTTGATTTTGATGGAAATCCTGATTTCAATTATTCATATGATGATTTAGATGATAAGTATTATGATTGGTACGATGATGAGCCTGCATTTGGAGTTCTGTTAAAAGTGATAAAGGATGGTTTTTTAAAATCAACTTGGTCTTATCGAAACTACAAAAGCTCTGTTTATGGGCCAAAACCAGTTGTATGTTTCACAGAGATGCCACTTTATGGCTTAATAAACTATGTAAAAAATAGGAACCAGAATGAATTAACTACATCATATGGGATAGCTTTCCTAAAAAGTGAAGCCTTTGAGGCTGGCGCTAGACCTGTAATATATGGGCTGTCGTCAAAATATGAAGAGGCAGAAGACGGAGACGTATATTTTGGGAAAGGGTTAAGGACTTTGGCCTCGAAGTGCGGAATTGGACTTAGAGAGCAATATAGATATGTCTCTACTAACTTGACAAAAAAATACCCAATCGACTGGACTCACGAGAGAGAATGGAGATGGGCGGATTTGGACTATGATTTTAGTTTTCCGGGATTCCCATTTTTTATAAGCAACGCTAATTTTTCATTTTCAAAAATAATAGTAATAGTTTATACAGATGCAGAAGCGGATCAAATATTAAACCTTCTAAAATCGCATCATGATAGCCGTCAGACAAACTATGGATATGACCTTTCAAAAGAAGCCATAAAAAACACTTTAATATTATCTATTGAGTCATTAGAAAGAGATTTTAAAACGGAAGACATGAGATTAGACGATTTGCCATTTGTTAGTCTGCCAAAAATAAAAGAAATTGTTCCTTCACAAGAGTGTATTGATAAAGTTCTAAAAGCCTGGAAAAGCGCGAACGTTATTTCTTTTGAAGCAGCAAGCAAAGCGTTTAAGGAAACTCCCGAAGAAAAACATTGGGCAACATTTGGACCGTGTGGTGGGGCAATTCTAAATACCTATAATTCTCATAGTGAAGTTACACAGGCCTTAACTCAATTAGGTATTGCTACTGCCTACACAGACCACTACTCTTTGGGTGGGTTGAAGACCGTTCCAACTCAATTAGTCGGAATATCTGAAATTGGAGTGAGGGCAGCAGCAGAATATCTCACAAAAGAACTTGGGCAAAAATTCTTTTGGAGAACATACATTGATTGAAAAAATAACCGACAACAATGCGTGGTCTCACATGGCCGACTAAGCGCGGCCACGTAGCCCACGCTCACGTTCGCTATAACAATAAAACAATCATCACTATGCCAAATCCCCATATTTTAGGATAATAGCAAAAGCATCTATATTCTGATGAATTTAAACTGGCTAAAATCATTCTTGGGTGTTTCCAAAGACCAACCCGAACAGTACATTCTCGTTGATATTGCTGATAAAGGTAAAATTCAGAATATTAAATCAGCGATTGCGCAGTCGGAAACCGGGTTGGCTCTTGATTGTTTGGTTGCATTGAACATTAAATCTATTGAAAATGAAACGATCGTACTTAACGCCCGTTTTCAATCGTTACAAAACGACCAAATAAAAGGTATCCTTTCGAGTGATGAATACCGCCTTCAAGAAAATCGTATTCATCATGACCTGTTGACGTTGACAGGACGTCTTGAAAAAAGCCTTGAGCCAGAAAAAATCATCCGGGAAATTAAGGTCAACTTGAGGAAACGTTACCAGAAAAGGTACAAAGACAAACTAGCCGACCGCCTGCCCATCAACATCCAGTGCGCATATAGCATCGAAGGCACCGGCCAGGAATACGCAGAAGTAGCCTTCGACGAAATAGTGCTGACACAAAATCAGGTACGCGAAAATATCGAGTATATTTTCGATCGTCATCGAGGCAGATTACTCATCATCGGAGAACCAGGTGCGGGAAAAACCACGCTACTGCTACAATTGGCCGAAGCACTTCTGCAACGTCCCGAAAACCGCGTTCCGGTCATCCTTAACTTGTCTACCTGGCGTGGGCAACACAAAAACCTAACCCACTGGCTGTTGCATAATATTCCGGCCGCTGCCGCTGTCTCTAAATCTATGGCGAAAAGCCTCGTGCTAGAAGATCGTTTGTTGCCACTTTTCGATGGGCTGGACGAGGTCCTTGCCGAGCACCGAAACGCTTGTTTGGAAGCCATTGCCGATTATGGGAGCGATGCTAACCATCAATATGTAATTTGTTCTCGTACGCAAGAATATATCCAAACGAGCAGCGCACCAGTATTCGGGCAGGTAAAACTACTTCCGCTTTCGCAGGAGCAGATTATTCAACACCTTGAAATCAGCGATCAACCGGAAGCCCGGTTTCTACTGCATGCGATGAAAACACGACCTTTGCTTGCTAAAGCGATCGAAGCCCCGTTTTATTTCAACACGGCCCAATTGCTGCTTGCTTCTATGAAATCGCTGAATAATCTAGACATCCGGGCGAATGATGAAGCGGATATGAAAGCGGCCTTGGTAGAAAAATTCGTGCAGGAAAAATTGAGCGTACCCATTCGTTGGGCTTTCCCAGCAGCAAAAAGTGGAAAATGGCTGGGCTTTTTGGCGAAAAATATGGAGGAGAGGGGGTTGACGAATTTTGAATTGGCAGACCTCAACCTTAGCTGGTTAGGTAGTAAGCCTCCGACGAACCCCATCTTGCGTTGTATCTGATGCCTATTGATCTTTGCTGAAAACAAAGATATGAAAAAAGGCATAAGCGATCCAAGGCGGTCGCGGCTAGATTCTGCATCATG
>JAUSMG010000318.1 GCA_030645295.1 Saprospiraceae bacterium
AAACCCGCCCCATATCGTCGTTGCCTACAGTGGCGGCCAGCATTGCTTTATTGCCCAGTCGAGCCATGTTGATGGCTATGTTGGCTGGATTTCCGCCGGGTATGCGCTTAAAAAGCGAACCCTCATCTATTGTTTGTACAAATTCTGCGGTGCCAAAATCCACCAGTAGTTCTCCAGCCGAGAGGATCTCGATAGTTCTACGCATAAACGCCGTTCACGGAATTATTTCAAAGGTAAATGGGCTTTCAATCGCGCTACTTCCTTGTGTTTCAAGCGATTTCCCGTATTTTTTTGCTAAATAAGGCGGCAATGATACGGCGAGTTTTGGACTTCTAAAGGGTGGCAACTCCTTACACCCGACCAACTAGTGTTAAAGTGCAGAAAAATGTTTTTATTTAATATGATAGTGCCGCTCAAACCACACACAGATTTCTTCTTCATATTATTGCGATTGCATTTTAAGAAATACACCGTTGGTCCAGCCAAATCCGTCCTGATTGGGGTATTCGCCGCCGCCGCCAGGTGCATCCGGGTTTTCCACATTGTATTTTTCCATCATTTTTCCTGTTGCGGCGTATGTTTTTTCGCCCAGTGAGAGCCAGTTTTGGCGGATTTTTTCTGCTAGCGCAGAGTGGCCATAATTCATCAGACCTTTATAGGCCATCCATTGCAGCGGGGCCCAACCATTGGGCGCGTCCCATTGCTGCCCGGAATGGGAGAGTGTGGTAAGGAGTCCGCCGGGGCGCAGGAATTTCTCTTCCAAAATTTTGGCCACACTCGCCGCCTGTTCGGGCGTTGCAATGTGGAAAAAAAGCGGAAATACACCTGCAAGGTTCATGGATGTTGCACGTTGATTTTCAACATGATTGAAGTCAAAAAAGAACCCCTGCTTCTCATCCCAGCAATGTTCCAGAATGGCTGCTCTGCGCAATCTGGCACGATCTTTATAAACCTCCACGGGCGTGTGGTCCGGCAACTGACGGTAGGTGTGCACCAGTGTTTTTTCCAAATAATAGAGCAGGCAATTCAGATCTACGGGCAACAGATCGCAGGTTCTGATGCTGGCCAGGTTTTGTTCGTCGCCCAACCAGCGACTGCTAAAGTCCCAGCCAGATTCGGCAGCGGCGCGCAGGTGGCGGTACGTTTCTTCGGCAGGCCGATCCGATCGTTGTGCAGTGTGTCGATCTTCGACGTAAGCTTCGGGGCGCGGACTGGCCTCGTCGTCCCAATAACGATTCAGAATGCTGCCATCGGGCAAGATCGCTACGCGACGCTGGGCTACCAGAGCGGGTATATCTTCAATTTGAGCTGTTCTTGCATCCGTGAGCGCCACCTCCCCATCCATCCAAAATTCATATTCTTTTTCAAGGACAAGGCGGTTCTGAAGTAAAGTCTTTTCGCCTTTGATCTCTGCTAAAAGATTGACCATCAAGGCAAAAAATGGTGGTTGCGAGCGACTTAGGTAATAGGACCGGTTGCCGTTGGGGATGTACCCGAAGGTTTCGATCAGGTAGGCAAAATTGTCCACCATGTTTTGAATCAGCCCGGCCCGGCCCGATACCTGCAAACCCAGCATCGTGAAATAACTGTCCCAATAATACACCTCGCGGAAACGCCCTCCAGGGACGATATAGGGGTAGGGGAGAGTTATGAGTGTTGAGTTATGAGTTATAGTTGATTCGTTGGGATTTCGCAGCAATACATCCCAGAGATTGTTCAGGTGCTCGCGGATGGGCTTGTTGGCGGATTGGTAGCTGGAATCAGGGGTTTCAGGAAATTCAAAATGGGTAGCGACGAAGGATCTTAAGTCAAAACCGGATTGGTTTTTGGCCTGTTCGTAGGCTATCAGAATATCCGCCGGCTTGGATTTGGGGCTGCAGTCCGGGAAGAATTTGGAATCCGGGAAGATACCGCTTAACTGGACTGCTTCATAGAGTGGAGACAGCGAAGTAATGTCGAGAAAGATATTATCGGGTATCGATTCGTTTGTACTGAGCATAAGAGATCGTTTATTCTGTAAAATATGCGTATTCCGTGGTGATATTTTTCGAAATTGTTTTTATTAATAGTCCGTTTTCATCATATTCATAGGTTTGAATGTTGGGTTCGCGTAAGATATGGAGTGGATCACCCGTTGAAATGGTATATGATTTCCAAGTTATTAACTGGCCGATCTCGTTACGCTCAACTTCATGGTAAAGTTGTTTTATCTTTCCGTCGAAGTTCCAAGTTCGCGTCATGAGAACTCGTTCGGAATCTTTTGGATAATCAGGTCTGGTGGTTTTTCGAGTTACCATGCGCACAATGCCCATTTTTGCTAAATCAGTGCTTTGCCAATTATAATCCCCTTGTGCATTGATTTCTATTGCAATTATACAGGTGAATAGTGTGATAAAAAGATAAGTTTTCATAGTCTTTGTTTTGGAAATTGGTTTAAGTGTTGAACAACCTCAAACGGAGGTTTTCGCCTGCAATCTCTTAAAGAAAAACAGCCCCACCAACAAAATCCCGATCGGAATCAACGAAAAATAAAAAGCCGTTTGGCCACCCAGTTTTCCAAAAATATTGCCCGTAATGATCGAGCCCGTGGTGCCGCCCAGGGCGGAAAACACGATGATAAGTCCCGACATGATGCCATGCTTTTGCTTCGGCAAACTGCTCAACATGCGTGAGTTGATGGCTGGATAAATGGGCGCCAAAAACAAACCGATTAACGGGAAAATGAAGGCCGCCAGGGGCGCATTTCCCCAACCGGTGATGGTCTGATCGTCTAAATTGCTGGCGAGTGGAATGGCCAGCAGCACCAACGCGGCAGAAAGCAGCAAACAAGTGGAAAGGACTTTATACCATTCAAATTTTTTCAACACAAAACCCGCTAAAAAACGACCCAGCGCAGTACTTCCTGCCAAAATACTGGCCATCTGGATACTCAGCGAGGTAGGTAAATGCAGCACCTCCTGATTGTAGGTGGGCAGCCAACTCATGATACTTTGCTCTATCAATACATAAAAAAAAGCACACAACACAAACACCAACACGAGGGGGATAGCCGCCAGTCGGAACATCTGCACGAATTCTTCGGCGATTGAGTTGGGGGTCTCTGCTTTGGACGCTGATTCGTCGAGCGATGCGCTGAACAAAAGTACGAAGGCCGCCAAAGAAAGGCCACCAAGCAGGTAATAGATGTTGAGCCAGGTAGTACTTTGAAGGTTGGAATCGTCCACAAACGCGCTAAAAAGGAAATAACCCGCAAAAATTCCCACCATGAAAAACGATTCGATAAAGCTCATCAGGCTGATGTGCTCTTTCTCGTCTTTCGTGACCAGGCCGATGGTACCGAACACCGACATTTTAATGAGCGCAAAACTGGAGCCCACCGCGGCAAACAACAATTTGGTCGCCCAAAAACCGGGCGCCAGCGGCACAACAAAACACGCTACGGTTACTAAGGCCAGCGCGGCAAGCATCGCGTTTTTATAGCCCCAACGGGTGATAAACGACGAAAGCAGAAACGAGACAATGGCGATACTCAGGTCTTTGTAACCCTCCAAAACCGAGGCTTCACCGGGCGACACGCCGTAGTTGTTTTGCACTTGCAAAATGACCGTGCCAACACTATTGAGCAGGATAGCAAACACGAAGTAGTTGAGGAACAGGGAGGCCTTGATTTGCCAGTTTTTCATGATGCAACGCGACCACGCAGGTTTTGCAGATTTGCGCGGATGGGCTGCAAGGTTTGAAAAAAATCAGAAAGAGTTGATTTTAAGCCACCCAGGATTTTAGCAGTATTCAAATTAAACAGCAAAACCGCAAAACCGGAGAACAGGAAAATATTAAACTGCGAGGAACTTGATCTCGAAAAGGAAGATTTTGGCCATCTTCGGATCATGTTGTACGGTTTTATATTTTCCTGTTCTCCGGTTTTGCGGTTTTCCTGTTTAATTCTTTTTAATTCTCAAAAGCGAAAACCACTTATTTGGTCAAGGCCGCCACCAATGAATCCACCAACGCCTGCAAGATTCCACCTTCGATCAGGCCTTTGACATCGGCTTTCCACCAGTCGGGACGTGAAGCGGACTCGTCATTTGCCAGACACTTCCAATACCAGTAATAGCGGCTGTACTTGGCAACGGAAACAGCAGAGAAGACTAGTTTTGGATTGTCCAGTGTAGTGTTTTGAACAAGGCCGTTCTCCAGTTCCGTCATAATGCTCACGAAGGCACTGAGTTGTTCGGGTGAATTGACGGGTAAAGTCGAAGCTATGTCCAGGATGTCGCCGAGTACTTTGCGGTCGTTTGCGCTGAGGCTGGAGGTTTGCAGCCAGGCCTGATGGTTGTCATAATTGCCTTCCAATGCTGCGCTTACTATTTGATTTTGTTCGACTTCGTTGATCACCACATCGGCTTCAGTTTCCAAAAACTGAACAGATTTAGCGGCGAGGATCTTACGAGCGGCCTTGATGTCATAGTTTACAGCTTCGAGTTCCGCTTTGGTTTTGGTGGTGTAGATGGATTGCATGGCAAGATTGTGCAATTGACCAAGATTGTCCTGAGGGTTGTTCGGGTTGACCAAAGGCGCAATGGGCTGAAGGTTCGCATCAGAGAAGGAGATCGTTTTTCGCCCATCGGGGGAAGTTTGGAATCTATAGAATCCCGAATGGAGTACTTGCGGTGGCACACCAGTTTGTGATTCCGCCGTGAAATCTGCCGTAAGCGGGAAGTAGTTGCCGTAATCTGCGCTCACTTCATCGCCGTTATCGAACAGAAATCCAGGGGCTTGCTGGTGGAGGTCTGTGGCATTGCCCCAACCGATCCAGATACAAT
The DNA here is from genome assembly GCA_030645295.1 of Saprospiraceae bacterium. Taxonomy (GTDB): domain Bacteria; phylum Bacteroidota; class Bacteroidia; order Chitinophagales; family Saprospiraceae; genus M3007. Next base: position 4,824 of record JAUSMG010000318.1, read on the forward strand.
TGCTGAAACTGTACATACAGCCCATATAAGTGCTGGTACCAAAATGGATACGGATACGGTTTCCTTCCGGCAGGGTTGAAGGGGCTTTTACGATGGCAGGCTCGATCGCCGTTTTTTCGCAGGAAACTATAAAAGTAGAGATAGTTACGAGGCTGAGGATGGAGAAGAAATTACGAGTTGTCATGATCTGAAAAATTGTTTGGTGAAAAAATGTGGGCAGTTGTTGTGCTGCTTTGAACTTATATCGGGCCCCTTTTAAAACCTTACCCTGTTTCAGAAAAAAATATCGAAAATACCGTGATTGATATATTTCACGCAACGACGCAACGGCGCAACGCTTTGGTTATCAGGGCATTTATCATTTGTGGCGTTGTTAGGTTGTGTGCCATGCTGATCGTTGCCACATCTGCTATTATTGGCTATTTCAAGCACCCCGATCTGGTTTTTTTTCAATTCCTGTTGGGCATCGCGGTGCTGGTATTGGCGGGTATTTTCAGGGGTGTGCGCAGCATATTTCTAATGAAAGGAGGACAAGTCCTGACCTTTGATTGGGGTTATACGGTCCTGCTGAGCCTCAATGCTGTGTTCATGCTAAGTATGCACCCGCTCGATTGGATGCAGCTTCACCTCGGTACCATGCTGGGAGCGTTCACGGCCTCTACCACGGCTTTTACAGTAAACTCCGCGTATTTCCTCCCATGGTGGGCGCAATGGTTTGGTCCTACGCTCCTGCTGG
>JAUSMG010000319.1 GCA_030645295.1 Saprospiraceae bacterium
ACAGGGAGTATTGGCGCACGCGGCCGTCGCGAAAATATAAGTCAATGTGCGAGCCTGCCGTAAAGTCCGGCAATTTCTCCGCTACTACAGGATTCCACTGAGGTATTTTCCAGCAAAATACGAATCTGTTAGAAAAACCAGATTTGCAACAAAATGGAGGCCGGCATTTCGGCTTTTACAAAAGTGACCGGGCAGCATTGGGCTGTCCGGTCGCTTTTTTTTGTGCAAAATCAGGCGCAAACCGCGCTGTCGAATCGCGGAAATCCGGGAGAATAGCAGGCCTTTTATGACAATAATCACGCCACAACATTCTTAAAAATATTCTATATAATATTGATAATCAATATTTTATAAAATTGCAATAGAAAAACCTGTGATAATAGGGCGGGTGAGGAAGGGCTGTTTGCTGTCCTATGCCCCGGTAGGGTGCCGCTTGACCTTTGTCATGCAATTCGGAGAAAAAAACACCGAAAGCAATGGCAACATGAAAAGCACATTCGCACTTCCCGCATCCTCAAAAAACATCACTTCCGACCATATCACCGGGCTTGACCTCATCGGCGCCTGCATCACCGGGCTTGACCTGATTGGTGCTTAATGTAGCCCGGCAGCCATTTACATTCAATACAATGAATTTATGCTGGCGGCGAATGTCGTCGGTTCATTTTAGTCAACCTAGTATTAATATGAGAAACATTACATCACTCGCAGCTCCTACGAGCTTGTCTCCGCCCTGGGTTCGACCAGAACAAAATCTGGTTCGCTCCCTACGCGAAACCGAATCCACCCAGCAACTGAGTTGCGATGTGGTGTTCGGATCTCCATCAGCAGACTGCATGGGTACCGGTGTATGCCGGATCTCTGCACGCTCGGTAAAAAGCCCAGCTCTCCCTGAACACAAACGAAGTTGCCGAAGCACCGTAGGGTTGCTTTTCCCGATTGAAGGTGGGAGGGGTGTGTCGCTCGTGCTCACAAAGGCTATTTTATGCACCCAGCTTTACAAAAAGCACCTCAGAGCGGGCACAATAAGCTTAGAAAGTCCCTGTCCATTGCCACAACGTGTTACCAAAACACTTGGCTTAACGATCCGGGAATTGCCCATTGGTGTGTACACCATCCAAAAAGGTGATGGCCTGCTACGCATTGATTTTTTGGAGGCAAAAATTTAAGTGACGCATTCCAAACATCCTCATATGTCATTCAAAAATTTTGTGAACATGAACAATAACAACAAACGAAGGACCCCTGGGGGGATACTTCTCACGACTCTTTTCTTACTGGGCTTTCTATGCTTTATGAGCAACACCGGATACGCCCAAACCTTGCAAGCTCCGCCATCGGCACTCCACTGGAAATCCACAGAAGATGTGAGCAGTATCCTGAAAGCGCAGGTGACGGTACTCAATCAGCAGATTCCCGGCATTGCGGAGGGAACACCCTTATACGACAATACCCTGCGGCGGGTGGCTTATTTTAAATCCATCATTTTGGAGATCAGCAAAGGTGCGACTGTGGCACAAGCCCTGGATCTTTCGATTCCGGCGGCCGCTACCCTTGGCTTTGAGAAGGAAGCCTCCTATACGCCTAAGATCATTCTCAAGGCATTGCATACTGAAACCAGGGTGATGCTCACCAATTAAGTGAAGTAAATATGGATTTACAACCTCTTAAAACAAAAACGTTCTCTGGGTCAACGTGTAAACGTTTTCCGATTTCTTTATTATTCAATGATTATCCTCACATGAAAAAGAGCAATTTTCATAAAATATTGTCCATGGCCATTTGGTGGACCTTCGCCAGTGCAACATTGTTTGCGCAGTCAAATGTAAACATGGCTGCAAATGGCAACACAGGAACATTTACCATAGCGCCTCCAATGGATTGTTTCTTCAACTTCTTTGACAATGGCGGCGCTGCCTTAAACTATAATAATGGAGCAAATGCCACTGTAACATTTGTACCCTCCAACACTGCAACGCACCGAATCCAGGTTCGTTTCAGCTCCTTTGGCCTGGAGGCTGGTTACGATGCATTTTACATTTATAATGCCAATTTCGCTGACCCTGCCAGAAAAGTGAACGGACCACAGGGACCTACGCTTTCGGGATTTCCCGGAGGAAACTGGCAGACCATAAGCCCCGGGACGGTAACTGCCAATCTGGGTATTGCAGCCGTAGGGGCAAACGCTGACGAAGCGTTGACCTTCCAATTTCGCTCGGATAACTCTATCAGCATGGCTGGATGGACCGCTATTGTGAGCCAGGTCCCTAAGGTTACCTGCGATATGAACGCTCCGTCCAATTTAAACGCTTTTACAGGACCCTTGGCGGACTCCTGCTTTGTTAACGTAGCGACCAATTTGCCCACCTTTGTTGGAGGCTGCAATGTTGGTTACCAATTGCAATATCGCGTCAATGGAGGTAATGCAATCCCGGTACCCGCAGGTCCAGGGATGACAAGCATCCATTCACCAGTGGGAAACAACGTAATTTCATGGGAACTCGTTGATTCTTGCGGAGGTGGCATCATCTCTTCCAGGACACAGATTATCAATGTGATCGACAACACCCCTCCTCAGATCACGTGTCCCGTAAACACCACAATTAATCTCCAACCTGGCTTATGCGAGACGAACAACTACACTTATCAGGTGAGTTGCACGGATAATTGCATGTCGCTCAGCAATCAAAGTGGTCAGGTAAACCACCCGATTGACTTTAATGGTGGACAGGCAGGCATTATGTTCGACGTGACCAATTTGAGTTCTAACACAATGACGCTCACGGAGTTTGGACCTTCGCTCGATTTCGGCAACTGGCCAATGGAAGTGTATTTTACCACAAACGTGGGCTCATTTCTCGGTTTTGAAAACAACCCTCTGGCTTGGACTTTGGCCGGAAAAAATGTTATTTCTTCCCTGGGATCTGCTAATGGCACACCCATCTCTGGGTTTGGTATTTCAATTCCAGCTGGACAAACACGCGGCATTTACATTACCAGCAGCACTGGTGCTCCTATCAATTTCACCAATGGCGTTCGTCAGATGAGTGATGGTAATTTGCGGGTTTCTTCCAACCCCGGTTCCGGAAAAGCCTATCCTTTTGGCAATAACTTCCCGAACAAATCCTACAATGGCTATGTAAAATATGCAATTCCAGGCATTAATGCACCCATGCAAACCGCTGGCATTCCCTCCGGAGAGAATTATCCGATTGGTACGACCACGAATACATTCGAATGTTTTGACGGTGTGAATACGGTTACCTGTTCCTGGACCGTAACAGTGGTAGGTTTTGTGCCCCCAACGGAGAACCTGACCTGCAACAACCTGATAAACTTCTCCCTTGGGCCTGATTGTTCCGGAACATTGACCGCAGGTCAAGTTTTGTCAGGTGGACCCTATAAATGCTATGATTTTTATCCTGTTCAAGTGGACAAAACCCTTCCTTACGGTGACGGACCCTGGGAGCCCGCAGTGTTTGATTGCGAAGACATTGGGAAGACCTACGCAATCCGCGTTTATGATGATAAGAACGGGAATGGCATCCGGGATTTGGGTGAAAACCTGTGTACTGGCAATGTGAAAATTTTTGATGACTTTCCACCCGTCCTCCTTTGTTCGCCTGATCCAATAACCATCCCTTTCAATTTCCCACTTGACCCGGAGTTTTCGCAAAACACCACCATTCAGCTGCCTTTCAAAAGCCAGGGCCTGCCGCTCAATGTAGGCGGAGGACAGACCCGTGAGTTTCTGCTCCCCGTGAATTTGCCCATGAATGCAACTGTGAATGACGTGGAACTGCGTGTAAAGATCTCAGGCGACGCATTATCAGCCGATCTGAATATTCAGATCGAGAGTCCTTCAAGCACTTTAGTAACCACCTGGGATGGTTCGCCAGCGGTTTTATGCGGGGCGCTACCACTTTTTGTACGATTCGACGACGAAGGCACCCCGAACCCTGCCTGCGATAGTTATACAACAGACAAACACGCCCAAATCCCATTTGGCTTCGGGGCGTTGAACAACTTTGATGGTGAATTGGCCAATGGTGTCTGGAAAATCCGAATTTCGGACGAGGGTCCATTTGGAGATGTTTCAACAATTGAAATCGCCGATCTGTATATTACCATAACGGGTAATTTTGGAGCAGGCTTCCCGAATGGCCTGTCCGCTCCTCCTGTGACCCCAAATGGCTTCCAGAGCTATTTAGTGCCAAAAATGGCTGCAATAAATTCAGATCTGGATCATTGTTCCGCAGTAACGCTTACCTATACGGATCAATCCGTTAACCAACCCTGTGCTTCTGGGCTTTTGTCCATCGTGACCCGCACCTGGACAGCTCAGGATGCAAGCGGACATACCTCCAGCTGCGACCAAACCATCCGTTTATTGCTTCCATCCTTGACGGATGTGGTTTTTCCACCAGATTATAATGGGATTGAGGAGCAAGTTTTTAACTGTACCATAGGAGAATACCCCAGCCCTGACTGGATTGAAAACCAGGGCCTTGTAGGATTACCACGGGTATTTGGGATCGCTATCGGTGGCAATATTGTATGGGAACATCACGACACGCCAGTATGGATCTGTGATGGAAGTTACAGTATCTCACGAGAATGGACGGCCATTGACGCCTGTACGGGAAAAATCCTGAAGCATACCCAACTTGTACAGGTGATAGATGCGGAAGGGCCCGTTTTCCTTGCACAACAACCAAATATCACCGTCACTACAAATGCAGACCAATGTTGCAGCACTACATTTCTGCCCGATGTTCTGTTGATGGACAGCTGCTCGCAGATTAACAATATTCAAGCGCAGATCAAGATCATTAATCCAGTCACAGGGATGATCGTAAATACGATCCCGGTAGCCGGTGGGCTTTTCAATTTCCCTGGCAACCCACTGAACCATCCTGACACCCTTGGGGCCTTTAGTCTTTCGCCATGTCTCCCGATTGGAGAACATATTGTGACCTACATTGCACAGGACGACTGTGGCAATACCAGTAGCATGTCGTTCAAAATCACGGTAGGAGACTTCAACCCCCCAGTTGCGTCGTGTAACGTAACAACAGTCGTAGCCATTGGCAAAGATGATCCTAACGATTGCTATCTGGCAAATTTTGCCAACTGTGAATTTGCAGGCGTAAGCTGGGTATCGGCCACGGTCTTTGACGATGGGTCTTATGACGTGTGCAGTAACGTCAAGTTCACCATACAAAGATCCGCGCCTTACAGCGACTGTATTGAAGACCTGTCCAATACACCTTGCAGTGGTAATGCAGGTGGGCTGAGTGAATTCGATATTGCAACCATTGAAGCAGATTCCATCAAGTTCTACTGCTGTGAAGTAGGCACAGAATTGAAGGTCATTCTACGGGTATATCAGTTGAACCCTGATGGCACCATTTCAACGACTCCGGACGGAGACCCTATATTTAATGAATGCGAGGTAACGGTGCAGGTGCAGGACAAATTGAAACCAACTTGCGTCGCCCCTTTCAATGTTACCGTCAATTGCGAAAACTTTGATCCAAGCCTTTGGACGTACGGGAAAGCAAGCGTTTACGACAACTGCTGCCTTGACCTTGCCTATGAGTATCAGGGCCAAAAAGGCTTGACACACTCGGTCAATTACTCCAATTTTGACACGGTCTGCAACAAAGGCACGATTATGCGTACATTTAAGGTGTACGATTGCCATGGAGCTACTTCGCAGTGTACGCAGCGGATCGTGGTGAATTACGATCAGAACTATTTCATCAAATTCCCGGATGACGCTATTGTGTCGGTATGTCAAGGCTCAGGAGTGTATGGCGAGCCTCAGTTCTTTGGCGAAGATTGCGAACTCCTGGGTGTGAGTTTCCAGGATCAGGTTTTCACCGTGGTTCCCGATGCATGTTTCAAAATCGAGCGCACCTGGACGATCATCAATTGGTGCACCTACCAGCCCAATCTGAATTGTATTTACGTGCCGAATCCAAATCCGAACTCGAACTCCAACCATGTTACCAACATGCCAGGCCCAATCGTTTCTGCCTGCGGGACTGCAGCTCCATGGGCGTCTACGGTGGTCAAGATCAATCCGACGGATCAGACCACGACAAATTACTGCACTTTCTACGATAAGAATGCAAACTGCTATAAGTACAAACAGATCATCAAAATAATAGACACACAAGCGCCCATCATGTTATGTCCGGCCGGTCCGTTGGAATTCTGTGATTTGACCCCCAACGACGCCCAACTTTGGAACGAAAGCTATTGGCTAGATCCTGTCACCCAATTGCAAGACCTCAGTGAGGCGCCTGTTGACCTGGGGGTTTCTGGCACCGACTTTTGCTCTGGATCCAACCTGAACATCCATTACCTCCTTTTCCTCGACCTGAACGGAGATGGTATTATGGAAACCGTTGTGAACAGCAGCAATGCCCCGGCAGCAGGAACTGTAAATTACAATAACCTGAACACGCCCAACTTCGCTGGTGGCACGCCGCGCCAGTTCGATGAGCGGCCAGTATCGGCCAATCAGAAATACCGGTTTGCCATTGAAACCACAGTAAATGGAACAAGCCTTGGCGCTTCCGTTCGCTGGAATACACCGGCCGCGCCGGCTACCTATGTTGAACCGGAACTGCCTTATGGAACCCACAAGATCAAGTGGTTTATTGGAGATGGCTGCGGCAACGAAAGTGTTTGCGAATACACATTTGTGATAAAAGACTGCAAAGCGCCCAGCATAGTATGCCAAAATGGCTTGTCCAGTAATTTGCCACAATCGGATATGATTACGCTTTGGGCCAGTGACTTCCTGCTCTATGCAGAGGATAACTGGACACCAGCGGACGAACTGCTGTTCGGACTGCGTAAATGTAACAATCCTGTTCCTGGATTCCCCGTTGATGGCAATGGCAATCCTATCATCAGTCTCACTTTTGACTGTTCCGAACTAGGGCTTCAATGCGTAGAATTATGGGCGAAGGATGGCGCAGGCAATGCTGATTATTGCGAAACCTTTTTAATAGTGCAAGACAACGCAGGAAACTGCGGATCAGCATCCGCCACCGTAGCAGGCTTGTTGAAAACGGAAATGGGCGAAGGCCTAGAGGAGACAGATGTTGAACTCGTCGGACCGACCTTCAACATGTTTGATCTGACCGACCAGGATGGCTATTTCGCTTTCAGTAATGCGGTGCCGATGCACGCCGATTACACCATCACACCCACTAAGGACGACAATCCTCTGAACGGTGTGACTACATACGACCTCGTGTTGATCAGCAAACACATTCTTGGTATTGAGCCACTTGCATCGCCTTATAAGATGATCGCTGCAGATGCAAACAGATCGGGAAGCATCACCACGTTTGATATTGTGGAACTGCGCAAACTGATCCTTGGTATTTACAATGATCTGCCGGCCAATGATAGTTGGCGCTTTGTAGACAAGTCTTTCGTGTTCCCCAACATTGCCAACCCCTTCCAGACTGGTTTCCCGGAAACTAAAACGGTAGCGGGCATACAGGCTAATGCCATAGAGGACAATTTCGTGGCCATAAAAGTGGGAGACTTGAACGCAACTGCAATTGCCAACAATATGATGAGCGTAGAAGAGCGCACCAGCAGCACGCTCCTGTTCGATGTGGAAGATCGAACGGTTAAAGCAGGGGAAGTTTTTGAAGTGAAGTTCAAAGCAGTTGAAAAGGTGGCTGGTTACCAGTTCACATTGAACTACAATGATCTGGATCTGATGGACATCGTACCTGGACCGGGCATGAAAGCTGACAACTTCGCCACTTTCGCAAACGATAATGCGCTTACGACGTCATTCGATGGTACAACGCAAGCAGAGTTCACTTTAAAGTTCAAGGCTACAAAAGCCGGTGATTTGAACAAGATGCTCCGTGTATCAAGCCGCATTACCAAAGCAGAGGGTTACCAGATCTCTCCCGCTAATGATCAACCGATCAGCCGAATGGAAGTTGCACTCCGCTTCAACAGTAAAGAGGGGAGCACGATCAGTGGTGTAGGTTTTGAACTGTATCAGAATCAGCCAAATCCATTCGTAAATCGCACACTGGTAGGTTTCCATCTGCCAGATGCAGCAACGGCTACC
>JAUSMG010000005.1 GCA_030645295.1 Saprospiraceae bacterium
ATAATACTCCGTCACCCTCGAGCTGTAAAACTCCGCCGCAGCGCCCACTTCAAAGCGTTTGGTCACAGAAAACGGGTAAAAAGCCAGTGCTCCCACGCGTTGTTGAAATAACCGTTCAATACCAGTACCATACTCATAATACACGTCGGACGCGCCTCCGGGTTCCTCATAAAGTTTTGGTCTGCCATTAATATAATACCCCCCGATCTGATATGCAATATGGGAGGCATTTATACCCCAACCGATGCGGTTCTTTTGGTTGATATATGACACCTGGCCACCTGCGTCCTGGATGTCGCCGTTCAGCACTGCGCCCGCATACAGTTGATTATTGCCCAAAATATCACTGAAAAGCGCATCCACTCCACCGGCTAAACCCGTTTGTGTCCCAAAGCTGCTGTTGCCTGTGTTCACGCCAACCCCAGTGCTTCCACCGAGGTAGTCCAGTTGAAATTTCGGCCGGTATTTCTTGGATTTCATCGCCGTGCTGTCCGGCGCGGAGTCCATTAAACGCAGGCCTGTGTTCACCATATCCCGTTGTTTAGGACTAAAGGGTGGCAGGGAAGCCGGGACCTGATCAACAGCTACTGGATCTATTTCTTTGGCTGTAAAATCCGCATCTTTTGCCTGGTGGATGGTGTAGTGACCTTTATTGTAGTGCGTGTAGAGAATCCTGTCGCGGTCGTCCGCCACAGTAATGGCCGGAGAATAGGGCGTTATACCGGTGATGCCCGTCATCATGTCTGTGAGTTGGAATACCTTTTTTGTCGTCCCATCAAAGCGGTAAAGATTGCGTCTGCCGTCGCGGTTACTGAGGAAAAACAGATTGCCGTTTTTGTCAAACTGTGGGTTCATGTTGTCCGCACCGGGAAAAATGTCAATATTTTCAGTTTTCCCCGAAGCCATATCCAGCACCGCCAGATTCATGGTCCAGGCACCGTTGGTGCGCCCGCGCTGGATGCTCAGCGCATCGGTTGAAAACGCCAGCGTTTTGCCATCGGCGCTCCAGGTCGGGAGGATTTCCGAATAGCGGTCGTTGGTGAGGCGTTTCACCTTTTTGGTTTTCAGGTTGTATTCGTAGAGATCGGTTTGTCCATGCACAAGACCGCTCACCACGATGGTTTTACCGTCGGGACTCCAGGCGGGATTGCTGAATGCCGGAACGCCCGGAATTTGTAGCTTTTTTTTCTTCTTTCCTTTGAAAATCTCTTTGATGATCAACACACTGCGTCCTTTTTCGTACACGTCGAAAGCGAATCGTTTGGAATCCGGGCTCCAGGTACCGGCGCTTTCCAGGAAGTTGAAATGGTCCACATTGCCATCTGAAGCGGTACTGGCCACTTTGCGCAGGATTTTGCCTGTTTTAGCATCGGCGAGGAAAAGATCGGTGGTGAAGAGGTTTTTCTCCGACAGAAAAACAACGTATTTCCCGTTGGGGCTGAGCACGGGTGAAATGTTCATTTGCCCCGCGTTGTCGTCATCGAGCAAAGTTTTGCCCGGCAGATCTTCTTTTTTGCCTTTGATGGCCCAACGCCCATAGTGGTCTTTCAGGGAGCTTCGCCAGGCGTTGGAGAGCGAATCCACGGAAATACCCAGCGTCAAGGGCACAGCGGCTTTTAAACCATATTTGGCCGTGTTTTGAAATAACGGGCGAATGGCTTCGTCACTGTAAACACCGGTTACATAAGCCCAAAACGCCTGTCCCCAGCGGTATGGAAAGTATTTTCCGCTGTCCAGGTCTTTGATCCGTGGCACCTGCTCATTCAGCACTGCATCTCGCATCCAGAGTGCTGTGTTTGGATCAATGCGCCCTATGCTCAGGTATTCTGCCAGGCCTTCTATCATCCAGAGCGGAATATTGGCGAGATTGCGAATATTGGTGGAATCGCCTTCGATGATCATGTGGTACTGAAAGGCGTGTACCATTTCGTGACCCAGTACGTGATGCGTCTGTTGGTTGGTGGGCGCCACCGGAAAGATGACACGGTTGCGCAAACCCTCCGTCACGCCCCCGGTGCCGACGCTGATATTGCCCTGAATGGCATTCGTTTGTTGAAACCCCGCGTGGTCATTGTAGATGATGAGCGGATTTTTGACCGTAAAAGTATCCCCCAATACCTTCGAGTGCATGGAGTACCACAACTCGGCAGCCGCAGCGATCTCCTTCAGTTTTTCAGGATTTTCGAGGTAATCATAAATGACAAAGTGCTCTGTTTCAGTCACTTTGAAGGGTTGTTGGTTGTAGCGGGGTTTGTTTCGCCCGAAGTACTGCGCTTGCAATGGGCTGACAAATAACCCTGCAAAAAAGAGTGCGAAAACGAGTCTGTATTTCATGGTAAGTGAGTGTTAAAATACTGGATGTTTGACGCCAGATTGTGGTCAGTCAAATATATACGTCCTTTTAACAACGCCAGACGCAAAAAATATGTGATTCGGCTGTTAGGATTAAGTTAAAATGCTTAGAATGGCAAAAACGAATACTCGAAGTTACATAAAAATTACTCCAAAGCAATATCTGGCTGCATAAAATATTCAATTGCCTTTGTGTAATTGGGAGTACAAGCACTCAGACAAACCCACTTGGCCGTTTATGACCAATACTTGTCCTTTTTGGCGCACGTAAAAATTGACAAAAAACCTGGAAGAGAATCTGGATCACAGGGGATCGGAGCACCCGAATATGATTAAGGGACTGAATTATTATTTTCAAAACCGTTAATCAGTGTGTGTTTTTAAAACGCGCTCCTAACTATTCATTTTTTCACCAATTTTTCAAAAACAATAGCATGAACTTAATTAAATATTTTTTGCTCCTCTCTTCTCTTTTGATCACTGCCAAAGGGTTTGCACAAAAAGAGAACTCAACGACTATCAACAAACATACCGCAGCTGTCAGGCGACTAAGCATTGAGCCGGGCATTGGCATCCATACCAATTTTGGGATAGATTTCCTTATTACGAATCTGGTTCAATGGAATCCGCACAAACGCCTAAGTGTTGCTTCACACTCGTCCTTTAATATCAACAATATTACCCAAAGATATTTTAATCATATAAAAACGGATCATAACTTTTCCATAAATCAAAAATTTGGTGTTGGCACTTCATTGTATTCTAAAAAAAGTTCTCATACTTTTCTGGTCATGGTTGGGGCTAAGTACACCAGCTTTCAGGAAACCCTTGATCATGAGGATTTTAATAAGGTAAGTACTGAAATCAGATCCTTTAGTCCTGACTATGGATTGATGTACAGTCTGAAGCGGGGCTGGAAAAAATGTTTTTTCACTTATCGCATGTATGTGCCGCTTTATCCCTGGCCAACCAAAGGTGCTGATGTTTTTTATTTAGATAGTAATATGAACAATGTTTCACTGGAATTTGGGGTAGGAATAAAAATAGATTAGATTTGTGGCGGTGGAAGCGTCTGAGCGTAGGAGAAAGATCTTATCATGCACTTGCTAAATGGTGTCTAACGTCCAGTGTCAAAATGTCCTTTAGTCTGGTCTGAAAATCCGCCTTATTTGACAAATATCAAAAGCAATAACAATGAGAAAAATAGCCTTTATCATACCGCCTACCGTTGAATTACTTGATCTGGCGGGCCCGGTACAGGTGTTTACCGAAGCTAAATTTTACGGTTTTGAAATAGACCTTGAATTTTATCAATACCAGGAAACGCCTGTAAGCACATCAGGGCTTGGTTTTGGTAAGCTGTCAAATTATAAGGATGCAAGATTAAAGGAGGGTGATTTTGTTTTTATGCCCGGCATGAGTAATGAATACTATACGAGCATATCTTTTAAGGCCGAAAGAGCATTTTTTAATTGGCTAAAAGAATGTTCTGACCAGCAAATAAATGTTTGTTCGATATGCGATGGGGCTTTTGCCCTGGGTCATGCAGGGTTATTAAAAAACACTGAATGTACTACGCATTGGCGAAGGGTCAGTGAATTACAAACGCAATTCCCACTGGCAAAAGTTGTTACCGATGTGCTTTATATAAAAAGCAATAATGTATATACCAGCGCAGGTATAAGTGCTGGCATTGATCTGTCGCTTGCAATCCTTGAAGAATTAAAAGGTGCACTCTTTACCCATAAGGTAGCACGTGGGCTTGTTGTGTACCACAGAAGAAGCGGAAGGCATAGTCAGCAAAGTATTTATCTGGATTATAGAAATCATATCAATCCACAGGTGCATGAAGCACAGGATTACCTGATCGATAATCTCGGAAAGGAAAACAGTGTTGAGTCACTGGCCTTACATGTGGGAATGAGCCCGAGAAACCTTAGCAGGGTCTTTAAAGAAAAGACGGGTTCTACTATATTGGAATATTTAACGTTGTTGCGAAAAGAATATGCCAATACAATGCTTAACAACCCTGAATATACCATTGAATATATAGCTTCAAAGTGTGGATTCAAAACCGCAAGGCAATTGCAGCGGATATTGAAAAAATGATGCAGATTTTTTAAAAATATTAAAAACAAGAAGAACATGAATAATCAGAGGAATCTGGCAAAAATTGCAGGATATGCACTCGTTTTAATGGCAATAATAGCCGGATTTTCGTTTGGGTTTGCATATCCCAAAATATACAATCAAGATCAATTTGAACTTGCTCAGCGTACCTTAACAGAAAATTTTCAACTCTACAACTGGATGTTATTGGGAATTCTGATCGTGCTGCTGCTTGATCTTTTGGTTTCCTGGGCGCTTTATTTATACTTTAAGCATGAACACAAAAGTCTTGCATTGTGGTCTTTTATTTTAAGGGTACTCTACACTATGATTTTTGGCATCGCGACCTGTTATTTAGCAAACAATCTTCTACAATCAAATACCAATAACGGATTGATTGTAGAAAATTATAGATCCTTTCAATCTATATGGTCGTTTGGGCTGATCATTTTTGGTATTCATTTGCTTTTAATTGGAGTGCTGATGAAGTTGCATAAATTAATACCTAAAATTTTATGGATTTTAACCATAATTGCAGGAGCTTCTTACGTTTTGGTGCATACATTGAAAACCATAGCCCCTTCATTAAGAGCAATGAGCGAGCAGCTGAATATCATATTAGCGTTGCCTATGGCGTTGGGAGAAATTGGACTTGCAATCTGGCTAATCATTAAAGGGGGCCAAAAAGCCCGAAAAATCCCGGATTGAAGCGCATGCACTCCGGGTTTATTGCTTCAGCACCTTCCACCCCTTTTCACCGGCTTCCGATTTGATTTTCAAAAAATATATCCCTGCCGGAATATTGGTCGTTGGCAGCTGCACAATAGCAGCGTTTACCAACTTTTCCAGCACTTGCTTTCCAGAAGCATCGCTCAAAGTAACCAGGACTTCAGCTGGTAAACCATTGGGAAATTCAAGCTGCAAAAAATCAGAAAACGGGTTAGGGGAAACGCTGGTTGCTGCCAACCAGGGTTCATTTGTGCCAACGCAGACGGCTACATCAAAGGCAAAACCATATCCAATACAAGAAATCCCATTGATACCAAATTGGACAGTGACGAGTTTCTGTCCTACTGAATTCCATTGTACCGAGATACTATCGGCACCCTGGCCTGAAATGATCTGATCCAGCGAATCATTCAGCGACCAAAATATTTCGGGGTATAAAGGCGGGGTATCCTCAGTAAAAACAGCGATCTTATTGAAGCATTTTGGCCCTAGCAATTGAATAAGGATAGGAAAGCTATTTTGCCAAACACTTGCCTCCTCTGTACCGGAACATCCAAGTGCATCAGTTACTGATGCAGTATAAGTCCCTTCACCAAGGCTATCAATACTTTGTGTGGTTTCTCCGTTGCTCCAATGGTATTGATAAGGTGGAGTACCAGTCGTGGTATGAACGATTGCGGTCCCTTCTGTGTATCCGCAATGAGTAAATGTCATGGATGAGGTCAGGGGCAGTCCCTCGTCAATAACTACAACCGATGCAGTTGTGAAACACCCATTCACATCTGTCACGGATACCGTATAGTCGCCTGCATCCAGGTTTTCAATGAGATGGGTTGAATCGCTATTGCTCCATAGATATTGATATGGAGCAGTGCCGCTTCCTATATAAATATTAACTTTACCCAGCTTGTAAAAGCAAGAGGTTGGAGTGGCGTCTATATAGGCTATCAGCCCTTTTTCTGTTTCGTTTTCAACCTGAGTAGATTTCTGCTTGGTACACCCTTTTGAATCGGTCATAGTCACTGTATAGGTTCCTGCGATAAGTTGATTAGTCTCTTGAAGCGTACTGCCGTTGCTCCAGAGATAGGAGTATGGGCTTGTCCCGCCTGAGGCAATACATTTTGCAATACCGTCGGGTGCGTTGCTACAGATTTGCGCTGAGCTCAGCATGTTCAAGGCGATATTGTTCGGGGATGTCACAGTACCGGTGGCAGATTTGGTGTTTTGGTCTATATCAGTTACCGTCACGGTATAGGTGCCTAGCGCGAGGTTCTGAATGGTCTGGGTCGTGCCGCCATTGCTCCAAGCATAAGTGTATGGGAACCATCCGTTCGTGGGATTTGCGGTGGCTTGGCCGTCGGTTGCGCCAAAGCAGCTGACGCGGGTAGCGGTGACCGTGACATTTAATTGCGCGGATAG
>JAUSMG010000321.1 GCA_030645295.1 Saprospiraceae bacterium
GCTTGGGAACGTATGCTATTCAAATTGCAAAACATTATGGTGCGGAAGTTACCGGTGTATGCAGTACCAATAATATAGCGTTGGTAAAATCTCTAGGCGCAGATAAGGTGATTGACTATACCAAAGAAGACTTTACCAAAAATGGCGAGTTATATGACATCATTTTTGATACAGTAGGCAAAAGGTCTTATTCAGCGTGTAAAAAATCGCTCAAGCAAAAGGGTATGTATCTATCTGCGGTGCTTGATTTTAATCTTTTTATGCATATGATCTGGACTTCCATATTTGGCAGTAAAAAAGCAAGATCATCAGCAACTGGAATGCTGCCGGTTAAAGAGCGTTTAAACTATTTTATGGAACTTAAAGAATTATTGAGGACGGCAAAAATCAAAACTGTCCTGGATACTTCTTATCCTTTGTCGAAGATCGCAGAAGCCCATAAATATGTAGAAAAGGGACATAAAAAAGGGAGTGTGGTTATTTCCATATAATTTTTGCTGTCCGCAGAGGCGCAAGGTTGCAGTGTTTTGAAAACCAACCCTTTGCGTCTCTGCGCCTCCGCGGTTTATTTACTATTTAAGGCCCTCAAAAACCCTTTTTCTGATTCTACTCAATGATTCAGGTTTAACGCCAATATAGCTGGCCAATTGATATTGGGGAACCCTTTGAAATAGGTCAGGTCTTGATTCTAATAACTTTAAATACCGTTGTTCGGGCGAATCTGCGAGATAAGAAGTCAACAATTTCTTTTGGTTGGCAAAATCAGCTTCCACAATGATCCGTGATATGGTTTCAAATCTTGGGAAGCGTTTAAACAGCACCTGAGCAAGTCGCTCATTCCCAATACTCACAGTGGTGTCTTCCACACAAACCAGATTGTGGGTGGCAGGGCTTTGGGGGCCAAAGTTGTTCAATGAAATGACCCATTGTTCTTCTGTAAAAAAATTGGTAGTTTTCTCTTCTCCATCCATTACAATAAATTCTCTGATACAGCCTTCCAAAATAAAATAGGTATCAACAGATAGCTGCCCTTCTTTTAACAAATATGCCCCTTTCTTGAAGTTCTTGATACACATATTCTCGGCAATAGCATTCGACTCCTCTACTGAAAGCGGTGATATTCTGGAAAAGTAATTTACGAATTTGTGGTGCATTCCGGCGATTTTTATTATGTATTCTTTCGAAACGGTGAGCATATGAATGGCTGGTTCACTATTTATTTCTTTTGATGCCATCATTTGAGCGCATTAAAGATACATGTTGGATAAGAATTGACCCATATAATGTCAAATTTAGATCATGTGATGGTGGAACACTGGGTTGGGTGACCACTGGCGCTGGGGTACTACGGGGTATTGTACTAAAGGTTGGGAACGGGCAGGCGAGGTGGGGGACACCCGGCTCAACTGAATACGGAGGTCCAAGTGCGGTAGCGGGCATTGGTGGGGCGCGAAAAAAGGAACACCAAACGCGGCGGAAAAATTTTGTTGGCCGTATTCCTGTGTAGTCTGCTGAATGCTTTCTGACCATCCCAGCCGCTACGGAGTGCGTACTAAATGACTATCTCCAGCACAGCAGTCAAAAAACTCTTTCAAAGTTGTGCATTACAAGGAACGCTTTGGGCCGCTTGTTACAGTTTTATTTTGTCCTTTTCTGACATGTTCTTGTCTTTTTTGGGGCGCTTTTATGCCCCACCTTTGTACCGTCAATTAGCGAGTGTTTAAATTTTTAAATTGAGCCCTAATGAAAAAATTAGCCTTTATCATTCCACCAGCGGTTGAATTGCTTGACCTGGCGGGTCCAGTACAGGTATTTACAGAAGCTAAATTCTACGGTTTTGAAGCAGACATAGAATTTTATCAATACCGGGAAACACCAGTAAGCACATCAGGTCTTGGATTTGGAAATGTTGAAAACTACAAAAACGCAAAATTGAAGGAAGGTGATTTTGTCTTTATGCCCGGAATGAATTTCGAATACGTCAATAGCATCGCTTTCAAGGCAGAAAGGGAATTCTTTAATTGGTTAAAAGAGTGTTCCGAGAAAAAAATAACTGTTTGCTCAATTTGCAATGGGGCCTTTGCTTTGGGTCATGCAGGTTTGTTGAAAAATACAGAATGTACCACTCACTGGCGCAGGGTCAATGAATTACAATTGCAATTTCCACAAGCAAAAGTTGTTGCTGATATTCTTTACGTAAAAAGCAATGATGTTTACACAAGCGCTGGGATTAGCGCCGGAATAGATTTAGCGCTAGCAATTCTTGAAAGTTTTAAAGGCGCACTTTTTACACATAAAGTAGCACGAGGGCTTGTAGTGTACCACAGAAGAAGTGGAAAACATAAACAACAAAGCATTTACCTTGATTACAGGAATCATATCAATCCACAAATACACGAAGTACAAGATTACCTGATAGACAACCTTTCTAAAGAAAACAGTATCGAATCCCTTGCCGCTCTGGTGGGGATGAGTCCAAGAAATCTTGCCAGGGTCTTTAAAGAAAAAACTGGTTCTACAGTATTGGAATACTTGACCTTATTACGAAAGGAATATGCAAATACAATGCTTAATAATCCGGAATACACTATTGAATACATCGCTTCAAAATGTGGGTATAAGACAGCAAGGCAGCTGCAAAGAATCCTAAAAAAATAGTACTGTTATCTGGTGAAGGTTTGCTTCTCCCCCTTCTGAAGAAGAGATTTGCCGTTCAGCTTGCTACAATTGAATCTTGTCCGTTTCTGACATGTTCTTGTCCTTTTTTGATCTCGAATACACCTCACCTTTGTATCGTCAATTAAGACAAATCAATAAAAAATATTACAACAAAATGAAAGAATTAATTCCTCTCCTGCTGGTGCTCCTTATCGCTTCTTGCCAGAAAGAAGATTTTAGCGCTGAATTAACGGAAGGGTTTTCGATTGAATCCACTTCAAGTGGCGCAATCTACCCTATTAAAGTGGCCTTGCCCGAAAATTATAACCCTGAAACACAAACGTATGCGACCATCTACTTACTTGACGGCGAAGACAACTTTGATTTTGTCGCTGAAAATTGCAAAAAAATAAGCCATGATTTATCTACTTCCAATGTACTGGTAGTCAGTATTGGATATGGAAACGACAGGGTAGATGATTATACGCCTACAAAAGCGCAGGAAGGCGGTGGCGGCGCTGAAAAATTCATGCAATTTATTGAAAATGAATTGATACCCAGGATAGAAAGCGAATATGCCGTGGATACACTCAGAAGCAGCAGGGCCATATTGGGACATTCGTTTGGCGGGCTGCTTGCTGCCTATGCTTTTACAAATCACAACACGGTATTCGGCAATTATCTCATGCTCAGTCCCTCCATTTGGTACGACAATGAAATCATGCTCAGGCTGGAGCAGGAGAACCGGGCCATCAATTCAAATAACCACCAGTTGGTGTTTCTGGGCCTGGGCCAGTTGGAAAATCAAGGAAGGATGCTCGCACCTTTTGAGGCTTTTTACCAGCGGCTGCTAAATAATTATCCCGGCATTGCCATTCAGCGTAACCTCGAAGCGAACCTTGAACACATGGGTTCAAAAAATCCCAATATCCTGAAAGGCTTGAATTTCTATTTCAAATCAAGGTAATTAAACCTTCATTCTAATTCAAAAATCAACTAAAGATAACGACATGAAAATCACAAAGTATTTATTCATCTCCATCTTCTTCTTAAACCTCTCCGCATTGGTCGCACAAATTGATGGTGCTGCTAAACTAAACAAGAACTTTCCTGCGCCAAACCTGACAATAGCACCCGCTATTGGCCTGAACCCCTGGCCCATGTCCGATTTGGTCGTCAGCAACCTGGTACAGTGGGATATTAAAAAACGTCTGAGCCTGGTGTCCTACACCGCTTATACTTATAACAACGTTTTTCTTCGGAATTTCAACTACATAAAGACCAATTATAACTATTCGCTTAGTCAAAAAGTTGGCGTCGGTACTGCGCTTTATTCCAAACGTGCTTCCCATTCATTTTCCCTCCTTGGTGGCATAAAATACAATAGTTTCAAGGAGACCTTGGAGAATCCTGAATTTGAAAAAGTATCCGCATCGGTCAGTTCCCTTAGCCCGGACTTTGGATGTATGTACCATTTGCAGGTAGGGAAGAAAAAGTATTTTTTCAGCTATCGTATGTATATTCCGCTATACCCCTACCCAGTACAGCACCTGGATATTACGGCCATTGATGGCAATATAGCAAATGTCTCTTTGGAATTCGGTTTGGGGATTCGTTTAAAATAAAACACCACTAAGCAATCTTAATCAATTAACAAATAAGATGAAAAATCAAGCCAAAGAAGTAGTGTACAATCTGGAAGCAGGTGCATTTAACTGGGATATAGCGCCTGGGAAAACAATTGATGCCTGGGGCTACAATAAACAGCTGCCTGGCCCTGCACTGAGGGCAAACGTGGGCGACACGCTGGTAGTTCGCCTAACCAATAACCTTGAAGAACCTACCATGATTCATTGGCATGGGTTACGCATTCCGGCAGCGATGGATGGCACAGATGCGGTTCAAAAACCAGTTGCACCCGGAGAAGTGTTCGAGTACCGATTTGTGCTGCCCGATGCAGGAACGTTTTGGTACCATTCACACGCCAATGAGACGGTGCAAATGGAAAGAGGAATGTACGGCTCCTTGATCGTTGAAGACCCAACTGACCCGGTTTTTGACGGCGAAAAAGTATTGATGATTGATGACATGAAGATTAATTCGGAGCATGCGTTTACAAAACCCGGATGGTTTGTACCCCGAATCGTGGAAAGGCATGATGGTCGGGAAGGAGACACCTTGTTGATCAATGGGAAAGAAAACGCAGTGATAGAAATCGCTGCTGGTCAGACAGAAAGGTGGCGTTTTATCAATGCATCCAGCGCAAGGTATTTTACCCTGCATCTGGGCGGAAAGGAATTTAAAATTATCGGAACTGATGGAGGGCTATTGGAACATCCACGCACCGTGACCCATGTTTTGATAACACCCGGCGAGCGGGTAGATATAGCAGCAGGGCCTTTTGAGGAAGGCGAAACAATCCTGATGGAATCATTAAAATATGACAGAATTACGTTCCTCAAGGCGAAACGTCAGCAGTTTGCAACGGTACAGGTAGGAAACCAAAAAGCGTCCAAAGCTTACTTGCCTGAAACATTGCGGACGATTGAGCCATTGGCAAAGCCAGATGCCGAAATAACCAGAAAAGTGAGGCTCTCTGTTGGCCCAAGTTTGACAGATGGAATGGACTTTCTGGTAAACGGTGATGTTCATGTAAATGACAAACCTGTGAAAGTGGGGGAACTGCAAATTTGGGAAGTATCCAACACCAGTTTGATGGACCACCCCTTTCATTTACATGGATTTTTCTTCCAGGTCATTGAAGAGAATGGCAAAGCACCGGCATACAAGGCATGGAAAGATACCGTGAATTTGCCACCCAGAAGCAAGATGAAATTAGCCTGGATGCCCGACAACCGTCCAGGCACGTGGATGTACCATTGCCATATCATAGAGCACCATGCTGCTGGAATGATGGCTAATTTTGAAGTAATTGACGGTAATAATCCAAATAAGGAGACGATTACTGCTCATGCGCATCACCACCATCATCTTTGATAAAAGGAAAGGAAACATTTAAAAATTAAAAAATAAGACATCATGAATGCTATACTTATCGGAATTTCATCCGGATTGTTTACCATCATAATTTTTTCGCTATTAAAGCGATTTGACAAGAACGTCATCTACGGTTTAATCCTGGCAGTCATTGGGTTTTTGTATGTTGGATATACATGGTCAGACATTTCAACGCTGATTATGAATCTCCTGCAGGCAGTGCTCTTTTTAATGCTTGCCTATTTCGGCATTAAAAAGAATTCCTATTTCCTGATAGCAGGCTATTTCCTGCACGGGGTTTGGGATTTTATGTACGGGCATGTTGGAGACCCCGGGTTAATCCCGCCCGATTACGATTTGTTTTGTTCGACCTACGATTTCATTATTGGCTTCTATCTTCTAATTCCCAAAGTCAACGAAATTAGAAAACGTGTCACTACTTTTGTCCTTTGAAATTTTTAAAAAAAATATGGCTCTTCGTGACTTTATATGGGTGAGTGCTTAAAGTTGAGTTTGCCGCAAGTGAAAAGGATCATGTTCATAAAGTTGTCTTTGTTCCGGTAACCTCTAGCTCGTCGTTTGGCAAGTTGGATTTTAGAGTTGATGCCTTC
>JAUSMG010000050.1 GCA_030645295.1 Saprospiraceae bacterium
CATGAATCCCTGCACTATCAACTGGTGAAAGACCTCAACGGCTCTGAGCGTGTTAAGGTCCTGCTCGCACAAGCCTTGTTTGGTTCACCGGACATTCTGCTGATGGACGAACCGACCAATGACCTGGATGCGGAAACCTCCGACTGGCTTTGCGATTTTCTCGCCGACTACCAAAATATTGTCATTGTGGTGTCCCACGACCGCCACTTCCTGGATATGGTGTGCACCAATATTGTGGACGTAGATTTTGGCAAGATCCGGATGTTCACCGGCAACTACACGTTCTGGTACGAGGCCAGTCAGTTGATGACTCGCCAAATGGCGGATAAGAACAAGAAGGTAGAGACCAAGCGTCAGGAAATGATGGAATTTATCGCCCGTTTCTCGGCCAATGCTTCCAAATCCAAACAAGCTACCAGCCGCAAAAAGGCTTTAGAAAAATTGAATCTGGAAGAGTTACAGATCTCCAGTCGCCGATACCCCTACATTTCATTCAAACCTGAACGGGAGCCTGGTGACGTTATACTGAACGTCGAAAACCTGTCGAAAAGGAACGCCATGGGCGAATACCTGTTCAAAGACCTGTATTTGCGTTACAATAAAGGAGAAAAAATTGCTGTATTGAGCCGCAATCCGTCCGCCGTGACCGCCTTATTCAATATCCTGGCGGGTGAAGACAAGAACTTTGAAGGCGAATTTCAATACGGGCAGACGATCCTTACCCAGTATCTCCCCAACGACAACAGCGAATATTTCTCGGGAGATCAGGATATGAACCTGATCGACTGGTTGCGCCAGTATTCCAAGGAAAAAGACGAGTCATTCATTCGCGGCTTCCTTGGGCGCATGTTGTTTGGTGGCGAAGAGGTGTTCAAACGTTCCGGAGTTTTGTCAGGGGGTGAAAAAGTGCGTTGTATGATGTCTAAGATCATGCTTGCCAATCCAAACTTTTTAATTCTGGACGAACCCACCAATCACCTTGATCTTGAGTCGATCACGGCCTTGAACAATGGTTTGCAGGAGTTCAGCGGCAACATTATTTTCACGTCTCATGATTATCAGATTCTGGACTCCGTGGCGAACCGGATCATCGAAATCACACCAAACGGCCTCATAGACCAGTACATGAGCTACCATGATTATGTGCACAGTGACAAGGTAATTAAACTCAAAGCGGAAATGTATGGTGACCTGGTAGCAGCTTAGAAGCGCTGCAATTAGTGGAAACTGTCCAGATTATGACAACTGCCGTTAATCCTAGGTTAACTCCGCATCCTCTTTTGGAAGTCGGACTACATTTGTAATTGCATCTGCACTTTTCCTTCACTTTAAATTTTTCATCAACGATTTAGCAATGAAAAAAACGCTCCTTCTGATGGCCGCCATTTTTGCCGTCACAACCATTTTTGCGCAAAAAACACTGCCATCCGCCAATATAAAAACGCTTGAAGGTCAATCGATTAACGTGCAGGAACTGGGTAAAACTGGCAAAATCACCGTCATCAATTTTTGGGCTACCTGGTGCTCACCTTGCAAAAAGGAATTGGATGCTATCATGGATTACTACGAAGATTGGCAGAAGGATTACGATATGGAACTCATCGCAATCAGTGTAGATGACGCTCGCTCTGCCGCCAAAGTACCCGGCATGGTAAAAGAAAAAGCATCGACATACCGTGTCCTGCTCGATCCCGCCAAAGAACTCCAGACCGCAGCCAACATCCAGGCTGTTCCATACACTTTTGTGCTGGATCAAAATGGCAACATCGTTTTTGAGCACAATGGCTACACCCCCGGCGACGAACTGGAACTGGAAGAGCTTTTTAAAGAATTGAAAAAGAAAGGCTAAAACTCGCCACCAAATGCCCTGTTTGCCATACATCCTCAAAGGAATTGTACAAAGGCACGGGCGCAAAACGGATCACATTCGGCTCACGCCAATCCGCAATTACCCCGTTGGCCGCCAGATAGTCGAACAATGCTTTGCCGCGATCATCGGTAAGCAGAGATAGTTGACAACCACGCTGGGCTGGATCTCCGGGAGTGATGATCCTAAACAAGTTTCGTCCACCATCAGCCTCTTTCAGTACTTGTTCGAGAAAAGCCGTGAGTTTTAGGCTTTTTGCCCGCAGGTTTTCAATACCTGCTGCATCAAAAATATCCAAACTAGCTTTGTGCGCTGCAAAAGAGAATATTTGTGCGTTGCTCAGTTGCCAGCCCTCTGCACCAAACATGGGTTGGAATCCTTTTTTCATTTTGAACCGTACGGCCTCATCATGGCCCCACCAGCCTGCGAATCTTGGCAATTCAGGTGAACTGGCATGGCGTTCATGTACAAACGCCCCCGATGGTCCGCCTGGGCCTGAGTTCATATATTTATAACTACACCATACTGCAAAATCCGGCCCCCAGTCATGCAACCGGAGTGGCAAATTGCCCGCAGCATGGGCCAGATCAAAACCTACTTTTGCGCCAACTCGATGCCCTGTGGCGGCTATACCCGCCAAATCATAGTACTGTCCGGTGTAATAATTCACCCCGCCGAACATCACAAGTGCGACCATTTCGCCTTGATCCTCAATGGTTTGTAGGATGTCTTCCGTGCGCAAGGTATCCTCGCCTGCCCGTGGTGCAACTTCCACAATGGCCGTTTCCGGATCAAAACCATGCCATCGAACCTGACTTTCCATGGCATATTGATCGCTGGGGAAAGCCCCGGCTTCCATCACGATTTTGAAACGTGAGGCCGTGGGCCGGTAAAATGAGGCCATCATCAGGTGAAGATTTACGGTCAGCGTATTCATCACCACCACCTCGTGTGGAAGCGCTCCAACCAGTCGGGCCGTTTGAGCAGTGAGGAATTTGTGGTAATGCATCCAGGGCAATTCTCCACGAAAATGACCTTCAACGCCGTGTTCAGCCCACTGGTCAAGTTCATTCAGGAGCGCCTGGCGAATAGATTTCGGCTGAAGGCCCAGAGAGTTGCCGCACAGATACCGGACGTTCTCTCCATGGTGTTTCGGAAAAATAAATTGTTCTTGAAAATGTCGAAGCGAATCTTGTGTATCCAGGGACCGGGCGGCGGCAAGGGTATTTTCGTAGCGCATAAGGTGAATCCTAAAGATTGAATCTGCAAAGGTGGCAATTCTATGGTCTCCATCACTTCCCGTGTTAAGGAAACAATGCGTGTTGCGCTACATACACCGCAACGCCCGACAGATACCCGATTATTGCCAACAACGAAATCCGTTTTAAATACCAGAAGAAATTAATGTTCTCCATGCCCATGGCAGCCACCCCCGCTGCGGAGCCGATGATGAGGGTACTGCCCCCGGTACCAGCACAATAAGCAATGAGCTCCCAGAAAAAACTGTCCGGCGGATAGGTTTTCAGGTCGTACATCCCTTGAGCGGCAGCCACAAGGGGTACGTTGTCGACTATGGCCGAAAGGAAGCCGATAAGTATCCCGATCGCTGTGATGTTACCCACCGTATGGTCGAGCCACTCCGCCAAATGATGTAAGGTACCCACGCTTTCGAGCGCCGTCACAGCAACCAGAATGCCCAGGAAGAACAAAATACTGGGTGTATCGATCTTGCGCAAGGCGTGATTCACGGAACGAGGGCCCTTTTCGATCTCGTCTTTTTTACTGTGAATTGTCTCGGTCAGCACCCACATTGCACCGAGGCCAAGCAGCATCCCCATGTAGGGCGGCAGGTGCGTGACCGTTTTAAAGATCGGCACAAAAAGCAAGGCCCCGATACCAAGGCCAAAGACTGAATTGCGTTCAAATGTTGTTGAACTTAGGTGATTTTGGTTTTCCAGAACCGGCGTCTTCACCTTGCCCTTTATTTTTCGGGAAAGCACCAGGAGCGGAACAAGCATACATACCAGGCTGGGCACAAAAAGCATTATAACAATGTTAAGCGCCGAAATTTGCCCTCCGATCCAGAGCATGGTGGTGGTCACATCTCCCAGCGGAGACCAGGCGCCACCGGCATTGGCGGAAACGACCACCATGCCTACCAGCAAGAGACGATCTTCACGATCCTCAATAATTTTACGCATCAGACTTACCATCACAATGGTTGTGGTCAGGTTGTCCAGAATGGCTGAAAGGAAAAATGCGATGATGCAGGTAAGCCATAAAAGACGCCGTTTATCGGTCGTACTGATACGCTTTGTTACAAGGTCGAAACCGTCGTGCGCGTCGATCAATTCCACGATGACCATGGCCCCGAGCAGGAAAAACAATATGCCGGATATGGTAGCAAGGTGTTCTGACAATTGGCTGGTTACCAAATCTTTATCTGTTTCCGACAGTATATAAACTGTCCAGCATAGCACCCCGGTAATGAGTGCACTGGCAGCTTTATTGATTTTTATGCCGTGCTCGAAAGCTATTGCTACATAACCAAGTACAAAAATTACAATCATTAACCATTCCATAAGCGAGTGTCGTAAGAGTGTTATTTGTTCCTAGCCTTAAACCTACAATCCAACGTGTATGACCATGCTCCGCAGATCAAAGGTTGTGCGCAAGGTACTGACATCGGTTCCACTAAAATTTGGGTTTTGGTAAAATTCTCGCCAATACAACCAACCCTGTATACCACCTGTATTTTTAGCCATCGTTTTGAAATGTTCCCACAAAAGTAAAAATCGCGCCATTTTTGCGCGGATTATGTAGCGCTGGCTTGGGGTATAGGTCATACCGCGCTGGCTGGCATTGCCACCCAAAACAACACCAATCACCACTAAACCAATCACCAATTAACGAATCACCATCATGCAAGGTCCCGCCATTTTTTTAGCTCAGTTTATGGGCGACACCGCTCCGTTCAATTCGCTTGAAAGCATTTGCCAATGGGCCGCATCACTAGGCTATGTCGGGGTACAAATTCCCACCTGGGATGCCCGACTGATCGACCTCGACAAAGCCGCAGAAAGCAAAGTCTACTGCGATGAACTGAAAGCTCGGGTGGAAGCCTGCGGCGTTAAAATAACCGAGCTCAGCACTCACCTGCAAGGTCAACTGGTGGCGGTACACCCTGCGTACGACCTCATGTTTGACTCCTTTGCACCCGAACACTTGCGTGGCAATCCCAAAGCCCGCACCGAATGGGCCATTCAAACCTTAAAAAATGCTGCTAAAGCCAGCCGGAACCTGGGTTTGAATGCGCATGCTACATTTTCCGGAGCGCTTATCTGGCACACGGTGTATCCATGGCCCCAAAGGCCGCAGGGTTTAGTGGAGGCCGGCTTTAAAGAACTGGCCGCCCGCTGGACGCCAATTCTGGATGTTTTTCATGAATGTGGCGTCGATATTTGCTACGAGATCCACCCTGGGGAAGACCTGCACGATGGGGCTACTTTCGAACGTTTTCTGACTGCTACGGGCAATCACCCGCGCTGCAATATCCTCTACGATCCCTCCCATTTTGTCTTGCAACAACTTGATTATCTGCACTATATAGATCTTTATCACGAACGCATCAAGATGTTCCATGTCAAAGATGCAGAGTTTAATCCAACGGGACGAAGCGGGGTATATGGTGGTTTTCAGGACTGGGTGAATCGACCTGGTCGCTTCCGCTCCACGGGGGATGGACAGGTAGACTTCAAGTCCATTTTTTCCAAATTGGCACAATATGGTTACCAAGGGTGGGCTGTGCTGGAATGGGAATGCTGCATCAAAGACTCCGAACAGGGCGCAAGGGAAGGTGCGCCATTTATTGCCAGTCATATGATCAAGGTTACGGAGCGCGCTTTTGATGACTTTGCCGGGGGGGCGGTGGATGAAGATTTGCTTCGCAGGATCATCGGTGTTTGAAAAATCGACCGAAGTGCACACTCCGTTTCAATGAAAAGTTGAACTTTGTGTCGCTTTTGAGAAAAGCCGGTCCCGAAACAATGGCTGTCAATTCTTGTTTAAGAAAGTAATTTTTTAATTCTCAATGGGATACATACAACAACAATACGACCCCCAGGTCCTGAAACAACTCCCCTCCATCGTCAAATCGTACCAACTGCCCAATACTCGAAAGGCAGTCGTCCAAATCCTCAACTCTTTCCTGCCTTTTGTGGCTATTTGGGTGGCCATGTATTTTTTGATTGACGTATCATTTTGGCTGGTTTTGCCTTTGGCTGCCATCAATGCGTTCTTTCTGGTTCGGATTTTCATCATCCAGCACGATTGCGGACACCAATCCTTCACGCATAACCGCAAAGCCAACGACTTTATCGGCGAGGTGTGCAGCATGCTGAGTTTCATGCCCTATCGCTATTGGGCAAAAAGCCACAATTTTCACCACGGCCACAATGGTATCCTATGGGAGCATCGCGACATTGGTGACATTAACTTGCTGACGGTCCAAGAATTCAAGGCGCTTCCACGTTGGAAAAAATTCCATTATGCGCTTTTCCGCAGCTTTCCAGTTTTGTTCGTCATCGGACCAGCCTGGTACCTGCTCATACAAAACAGATTCCCGCTGATTCGGCTTAAGGGTTGGGAACACGCTCACCGCGCGCTGTGGAAGCACAATCTGCTGCTGATCGGCTTGCACGTTGGCCTAATTTTGCTGCTGGGTTACAAAGCATTTTTGATGGTCCACCTCCCAATTCTGCTGTTTTTCTCGGTCATCGCGATCTGGTTTTTTTATGTGCAACACCAGCACGAAACCGCGTACAAAGAATGGAAAGACAAGTGGGACTACATCCGCGCCGCAGTCCAGGGCAGTACATTTTACAATCTGCCGAAAATATTTCACTGGCTGACTGGCAACATAGGTTACCACCATATTCACCACCTCAATCCGCTGGTGCCCAACTACGAGCTGGCGCGTTGTCACCACGAAAACCCGATCATGGACAAGGTGGCAAACAAGATCACGTTCATTCAAAGCCTGCGCTGTATGTTCAACAAACTATGGGATGAAGAACAGGAGCGTATGATCACTTACCGCGAATACCTGCGGAAGTACCGCAAGAAAAAGTAAGACGGAAGGCGATCGCGATGCCAATATAAACCTTTCAAGATGTTGATCCTCAGCATTTTGAGAGGTTTTTTTATGCACTTTGATCAACTATGTAAACGCCATTGTTCCACGTAGTAGCGATTCCACAACACAAACTCCTAAGGAACCTTTAAAGCCCTCCATTAAACGTGTCTTTTTTCAATTGCTGCGTTTAACCTTTGTCTTTCAAAAGAGACGCTTTCTAAAAATGAAGAAATCACTTATTCTGACCCTCGTATTTGCAGTAGTCTCATTCGCAGGTGCTTTTGCACAAACCATTAACCGCCCTGCACCCACCCAAAAGCTCAAGGCGGAGCAGAAGTCCGATAAGGTTAACCCCCCGGATGCTCGTCCAGGTTCCGAAAAGCCCAACACCCGCCCCTCCGACAAAAAGCGCGTAGAAAAAGGGGACAATGGCAAGCATAAAGGCCATAAAAAGGGCAAAGGCCACACAAAAAACCATAAGGGCAAGGCAAAAGGCCATCACAAACACGATCACGAGGCACAAAGCCAGGAACACCAGGGCCGTTCGAACGGGAGTAAAGCCCAGAAAATTGATAAGAACAGCAAAATGCGGGGAAAAGCCCTCAAAGGAAACAAGGCTCAAAAGAAAAACAGGCAAAACAAGCGGTCCTCCTGAAAACGCGATTAATTTTCAGAAGCATTGATGCTTTTGCCCTGCGCTACGACCTTTTTCTTGACCGGAGCCGGAATTTTAGCCCAACCCAGTTTTTGGATCTGATCATCAAACATTTTTTCCAATTCTGTTAAGCCCTGAGGCGCCCCAAAAATATCCGTAACCTGCTTATCCCGCCCATCAATATTCATGTAAATGACGGTAGCAGCGGCGTCCTCAATTATATCTTCCGGGTAGTTATTATTGAGTTTCATAAAGCCTATAGCCCGGGCTTTTTCCACAATTTTTGCGACTGCATCAGGACTGACTTTTCCGCGCTTCTGGCCCATCGGTATAACATTCGCACTGCCATTCCAGTGAACGGCTCCGTCCTTATAAAATTCAACCGTATAGGCCGGACATGTGCCGAAACAACTTGTTTTTTGATACACTGCAATTGGCATCAGCGGCGCGTTTAGCGCTTGTTTATCCTGTATTCCGCAATACAGAGGTGCGCAAACATACACAATGACTTATGAGTAAAACCACGGGTTTTCAAAAATCAGGTATTAATACGCGGTAAGGGTACGTTACGCTATTTGATCCCTTGATCATTGTTCAATTATAAAAGCAACTGTTTCTATGTGCATGAAACCCGCTGAAACATTCGCCGTTTTCCCACCCCGCTTCATGCAATCTTCATTAAAATAGGTTTGTGCAAAAAGCCTTTCGAGTGGGTTAAGGTTGGATTTGGTGTTGATCCCGCGGTTTTGATCGATGGGACGCAGGTCTATCGGCACGTCCGTCACGATTAGTTTTAGGAGTTCGGTGCCATAAGGTGGCTCCAGTTCAAAATTTTGCTTTAATTCAATGGTTTTTCCAGGCAGAATACGAAACTCTTCCGGGGTTTCCTGGGGGTTTGGGGCCAGTATTTCAACCTTGTTGTCGGGTGAAAGGTCCAGAATTGTAAAATAAACCGGGTAATTGCCCGGGTTGCTTACCCGAATACGGAAAACATCGTCTCCTCGGAAACGCATATTGCCGAATGAATCCGTTTTTTCGGTTTTCGGAATCTCCTGTATTATCTGCCTGGTTTTACGGTCAAAATCCACTGGCACAATTTCAATATCCAATTTCAGGTCCTGGTTTTCCACCTGCAATCCACGGAGGTAGGACACCTGTGCCCAGGATTGTATTTTTCGGACAAATCGTTCCACGGCTAACTCGGTTCTGGTGTGTGCATCGGCCTCCGCTAAGACGAGATCACCGGACATCAGTTGAACGGTCTCGCCATTTTGAAGCACATGAAGGTCGGCTGTCTTGTGATCTTCCTGAATTACCGGAATGGTGGTGATCCGCTTTCTCAAGGCGCTGGCGATGGGGTGCCTGGCATCCAGTTGTATCTTTACCCGGGCTTTCAGGTCACCAAAATTTCTTTCCAGAATATAGATCCAGGCATTGACAGCGATCTGTTTTTGCAATGCGCTATCCAGGGTAACCATACTTTCAAATGGCCCTGAAGTGGTAATAATGCCTTTTCTCAGGGCTTTTGCCCGTGTGGGGTCGCGGGTTTCTGGCGGATACAGACCCACCACGGTACCCTCATACATCCCATGCATCCATCCTGTATTGATCTCAATGTATTTTGAGCTGGCGCAGCGTTTCACCGGGATGTAATTGGGGATTTCCACCAGTCCTCCGCCAAAAACTTGCTGATCAAGTGTGCCTTCCACCTGAGGCTGTTGCCGGGAAGCGATCCTGGCCATTTCCATGCGGATTTGATCAAATAGCCCGCGGTAGGTTGTTGAAGCGCTTGCCTGGCCCAGTTTTTTGCATAGCGCATACGTCAGTGAGCCCATGGATACGCCCCGTTCATCGCGGGTTTCAAAATTCAACTGGCTGGCCGAGGATCCAAAAAATGCAACCATTGGCGCCAAGTCGCTCCCATTTTCAGTCGGTAGCATTCCGTTTTCGGACTCATGATGGATATGTTGGGCGATGTAACTGGAATCGGCCATGATCCTATCTGTGCCCCGCGCGGTCGCCATGCCCCGTGTACCTGTACCAGAGTGACAGGAATCTAGAATGACCAGCAGGTTTCCCTTTGGGCCAATGCGTTTACGGGCCTGGGAGAATAATTTGCCAAGTTCCTCATCCCGAATAAGATACTGGCCCCTGTTGCCGCCCTCTCCATAGCGCATGGGCGAGTCAAAGGGTACAATGGCTTCATCAAAGCCGTCGATCTCGTCGCCATTATCGTCGGCAACTTGTTGACCATGACCTGAAAACTGAAAATAAAGTACGTCGCCGGGTCTTGCAGCATCTACGAGATATTTTTGAATTGCCCGCAGAATGCCTTTGCGCGTGGCTTCAGCTTCTTTTATGATCGTAATGTCACGTTCTTTGAAGCCTTGACGAAGCAGGACTTCACGGACCAAAGCTGCGTCGTTGGAGGAATTGATTTTCTGCCAGCCTGAATGCTCAGGATAATCGCCCACCGCAATCAGGAGTGCGATTTTGCGGGATGTTTGCGCATGGGCTATGCTTCCAGCGACCACCAGAAGCAACACAAGGAGTAAGTATTTCAGTTTCATTCGGGCTGAATAGTAGAATGATGAACTAATTTTAAGCCCTCAATTTTTGTTTATAAAAACCAATTTTCCAAATATATACCGGCAAAAATGCGTCAAACCAAAATACCTGCATAAATACGTGGTTCAAAAAATCGGGGTGCGACTCAAACAAGTCGCACCCCGAATATACCAGTTAACCAATCACCCGTTAACCCCACCTACGCTTAAGCTTCGGCGGGTAAACAATCACCACTATGGGAAAATGCCCATAGAAATATAGTCGCCTGCGATCTTCTTCAAAGAGCAAACAAACGCTGCGGTCCGCATGTCTTTGATATCAGGATGTTGACGGAAAGTCTCTTTGATCTGGTTGTAAGCTGTGATCATGGTGTCTTCCAGGCCGGAGTTTACGAGATCGACCTCTGTACCACCGCGCGTGAGCAGATCACGGTCACGGTCGCTGAGGGTTTTGCCGGTGAATTCTTCCACTTTCATAACGATACGACGGTAAGCATCGTGTTGGAAACGGTTTTCCAAACGGCCAAAGCGGTGGTGGGAGAGGTTTTTGAGCCACTCGAAGTAAGAAACCGTCACACCACCGGCATTGATGTAAAAGTCAGGCAGAATGATGATGCCTTTGGCAATAAGGATCGGGTCGGCATCCGCAGTGATCGGGCCGTTTGCGGCCTCTGCGATGATCTTGGCTTTGATGCGCGAAGCATTATCAAGGGTGATCTGATTTTCAAGCGCTGCTGGCACCAGAATGTCGCATTCCAGTTCTAGCGCTGCCGAGGCATCTCCGATGTGTTTCGTGCCCGGGAAACCGATGATGGAGCCGGTTTCCTTGCGGAATGCCAGCAGTTTTTCAACATCAATGCCATCCGGTCCATGAATCGAGCCTTCGCGCTCGGCAATACCAATTATCTTCACATGACCCTCTGCCTGGCTGATCAGGGCAGTATTGCTGCCTACATTACCGAGGCCTTGCACTACCATCGTTTTACCCTCGATGCCTTTGGTAAGACCGATCTTCACCATGTCTTCTTCGTGGCGCATGCACTCGCGCAGTCCGTAAAATACACCACGACCCGTTGCTTCCGCACGACCGCGGATACCGTTCTGTGTAACTGGCTTGCCTGTAACACAAGCAATGGAGTCCACTTCGCCGTGGCGGAGCGCCTGGTAAGTATCCAGGATCCAGGCCATTTCGCGTGGACCCGTTCCATAATCCGGAGCAGGTACGTCAATGCCAGGGCCGATAAAATTCTTTTTAACCAGTTCGGAAGTATAGCGGCGGGTAATGTTTTGCAGTTGCTCTTCCGAAAAATTGGCCGGGTTGATCTTGATGCCGCCTTTTGCACCGCCAAATGGTACGTCCACGAGGGCGCATTTAAAGGTCATGAGGGAAGCAAGCGCCATTACTTCGTCCTGATCCACCGTTTCTGCGTAGCGAATGCCGCCTTTAGTGGGCAGACGGTGGTGGCTGTGTTGCACCCGGTACGCTTCGATGACCTGATAATTACCGTCGACCCGGATGGGGAAACGGATTTGGAGCACAAGGTTACAGACCTTGATTTGCTCGACGAGGCCTTTGGGGATGTCGGTGAAGGCGGCGGCCTTGTCCACGTAGTTTTCTACGCTTTTAAAGAAACTAATTTTTCCACTCATTTTTGTCGTCGTTGAGTTGGTGCTCTATTTTGGTTAGTGAACGATCCAGACGCACTAGCTGCCAGACGATGCCAAGGAAGATAAGCAAAATAACGCCTACGACGACGTAGATTTTTCCGGTCTCCCGCATGTAATCGCGGTTGCCCTGCGCCCAGGTGGCGGGCAAAGATATTGCCATGCACAGAATGATTGTGAAAATATGGCTAATTTTAGAAAATTTCATGTTCCAAAAAGGCTGAAAAGTTGTGTTTTCTTGGAAAATTAGAATCGGCGCAAGGTAGGAGAGTTTTTGATTATTTTTTACTTTGGTCGCGCCTGATACATCTTTGCAACGTGTTCATCAATATTCACACCCACCACCCTACCCTGCTGCCCGGACTGCTCGAAATCGAGAGCGTGTATTTTGGGCAGGTCAAAGCGCCTGTAGCCAATATGCGTTCGGTCGGTCTGCATCCCTGGTTTTTGGAAGGAATTGAAATGGAAGTCGCCAACAAATGGCTGCACGAACAAGCAGCATTAAAAAATGTTGTCGCCATAGGAGAGGCGGGTCTGGACAAGGTTTGTAAAACGCCCTGGGATTTGCAGCTGCTTGCTTTTCAACATTGCATAGAGATTTCAGAGTCTGTTGGAAAACCACTAATTATCCATTGTGTCCGTGCTTTTTCGGAAATACTTGCTTTAAAAAAGCAATGGAAGCCCAGGCAAACCTGGGTTTTTCACGGTTTCGACAAGAATGTTCTGACGGCGGAGATGTTGCTTCGGGCGGGTTGTTGCCTGTCGTTTGGTGCAGCATTGTTACGGGAGAAAAGTCCTGCGTTGCAGAGTCTTCGCGCTTGCCCAGGAGATCGGTTCTTTTTGGAGACGGACGATGCCGCGGTTTCGATTTCAGCGGTTTACGAACGTACAGCGGAACTACGCGGCATTAAACCTGGGAAATTGGAAGGACTATTAAAGGTTAATTTTGCCCGATTTGAATACTTGGTTTTTTGAAACACATAGGCACAATAGGGCACATAGTGTTGAAAATCAAAACTCTGTGTCCCATTGTGCCTATGTGTTTCAAAAGATCGAATGTTTAAAAAACCGATGTGATCAGCAGGTCCAGATCCGTACTCCGAATCTGGAAACGTTCCCCCAAATGCGCATTCGTGAGCGTACCCCGATAGGCATATACTCCATTTCGCAGTCCCGCATGGGAGGTCACGAGGGGTACGATCCCCCCTGTTTCGCTCATTAAAAGCATGGAGGTCAATATATTACTGATGGCTTCCGAGGCCGTGCGCGCTACGCGGGAAGGAATGTTGGGCACACAATAATGTATAACACCATGCCGCTCATAGGTTGGGCGGTCGTGCGTGGTGGCCTCTGAAGTTTCGAAACACCCGCCTTGGTCAATGCTCACATCTACGATGACCGAACCCGGTATCATGCGCATTACAATGTCTTCGGAGACCAGCATGGGCGCATTGGCGTGGGCCGAGTGGACGGCGCCAATGGCGACATCGGCGGTAAGTAGTTGTTCTTTAAGGTGTTGTGGATTGATGACCGAGGTATGCAGCGGACGGCCCACTTGATTTTGCAGGTGAATGATCCGCTGGATGTTGTTGTCAAAAATACGCACTTCGGCGCCCAGACCGAGGGCCGTTCGGGTGGCAAATTCGGCGATCACACCAGCCCCCAGAATGATGACTTTGGCCGGAGGAACTCCTGCTACACCACCGAGTAACACCCCCTTGCCACCCCGGGTAGTTGCCAACAGATCAGCGGCGATGAGAATGGCGCTGTTGCCTGCAATCTCGCTCATCGCGTGGACAATGGGGAACGCCCCCGTCACATCATCGTGTATATACTCCATGGCCAATGCGATCACCCGTTTTTGCAGCAGGCGACTGATGTATTCGGCATTCAGCAAAGGCAGGTGAATGGGCGACACCACCACCTGGCCTGGACGCATCATGTCGATCTCCTCCAGCGTGGGTGGGGCAGATTTAAGGATGACCTCGGCTTTGTACACCTCCTCCGCGCTGTGTACGATGTGCGCCCCTGCTTCTGAATAATCAAGGTCGCTGAACCGCGCTTTTTCGCCCGCCCCGGCTTCCACCAGTACCTCATGGCCGTGGGCAGCAAGGGTTGCTACGGAATTTGGCACTAAGGCTACCCTGTTTTCTTGCAGCGTAGTTTCTTTGGGAATGCCTATGCTGAGCCGCTGATGACGCTGGGTCATGGCGAGCATTTCGGGTTGGGTACGTGGGAGCGAGAGGGTTTCCATGAATGTGAGAAATTTGGATATTGAGATATTGGGATTGCAAAGATAGGGTAAGCGGCTCCGGTTTTTCTATTTTGTCGGGTGAGCGATGGTTGAGTTCAACAAGCAAAGCCATTCATTCAGGTTGTTGAAAAAGATTACCATCGCCGGTTACATTCTACAGAAACTACGCATTTACCGATAAGAGTTTAACCTCTATGCGAATTTTTCCAAATAGTGGATTCCCGCTATAAGACACTTTTCCGCTCTCCCTAATTATTAACCACAACAGTCCAATACCTAGACTAAATGAAGACCCTGGTTTAATTCAACAACACTTCTTGCACCCCAACCCCCACCGCTCCGCTGACACCGCATCAGCCTGGCCATCTATTGCCTGTCGGTGAGCGTACGGGACCATTTTTTCACCCATTAAATTCTCGTACTATGTACAAGTTACTTGTTTTCTTAGCGTTGTTTTTGCCTTCCATCTCTGGATTTGCGTCATCTTCTGAGCCTGCCGCCCCCTGCAGCTGCCCCAATGTGACCGATGTGCAAGAGACGGGGCAAACGTCCAGCTCCATCAGCTATTCCTGGAATAACGGCTACTCGGGTGCACAATTCAAGCTTTGGTACACCCGCCAGGAAGATTCCTACACCAGCGGCTTTTTTTACACGAACAACCTTTCCTACAATTTCACGGGACTGAGTGCTGGTCATTACACCTTCTTTTTTCAAGCCTTGTGCGAAGAAGAGACAAGCGGCATTATCGGGATCGAGGACACCATAATACTCTGAAGTGAAGCAGGGAAGGCTCTCTTTGTACAGTAGATACCTTCCCTGCCTTTATTTATAGTGCCTCAATCTTCTCCTCCAACCATTTTTTTGAGACGATCGGCTGAAGTTGTTCCAGTTTTTTTCGGAGCGCTTCTTTCTTAGACGCAGGCACATTTACCATTTCAAATTTGACTACTTGCATTTTTCGCAGAAACTTGATCCAATTCAAATAAGATTCTTTTTTATCTGCAGTGAATTGTTTTATTTGCACATACCGTTCGAATGCTTTGATTTGGGCGGAAAGGAATTCATAGTCCTCCCCAAAATTAATGTAGCGGTCAAAAATAATCTTTATCAACAGCGTTCGACCGAGTATCTCGTAGTTTGGGATTTGAAATATGGCGGAACTTAAGGATTCTTGCGCTTCATCAAGCCTCCCTTCATTATAATATAGTATAGCCTTGACAAGATCCATGGATGGTTGTCGCTTGCTATCCTCTAAATAAGGAGAAAACTGGATGATGAAGGCCTTTGCCCAATCGAACTCCCTGCAAAAGCCTGCTAAATAAACAATGTTGATGAAACTGGAATCCGTAAGCCTTTTACCGTCCAGCAAGGTATCCGTTTCAATAGCCAATTTATACAGGGAAAGTAGCTCGGCTTCTATGGCAACATTGCGGGTATTCAGGGCAATACCGCAGTTGATCAAATGCCGCATCAACAAAGTATGGTCCGTTTTAGGTAAAAACTGGCGTTTGTCGGTATAGACCTGCATCAAGTCCCGAAAGCCCGGCTCGTCCACCCCCTCAAGGTAGAGACGTACCAAGCGATGGTAAACAGCCAGCAAGGGATGGGCTTCCTGCAACACCGGCGCCGCAGTATGCGCTAACAATGCCTCCAGTAACGGTATTTCGTACTGAACATTGAGAATGCGTTCCCTGGCTTTCATCTCGGCGGCATACCTGAGTTTGGAAACAAAATAATAGAGGTCCAGATGCTCTAAAGCGAGCTGTAGGTATGGCGGGTGTTCTGCGTATTTGGGCGTATCGGGGTTGTAATAAATAGCATGGTTCAGTTTGTTCAGCGCATAATAGTCCTCAGATCCCTTGACCTGCAAGTCTTCGATTTCCTCCATGAGCGCTTGTGCTTCGGATCGGAAATAGGCGCCTAAATTGCGTTTACCCAGAGATTCAACCAGAAGTTGGTGGTAAATATACCCGCCATTGTCACCCTCCGGGGTCATCACCTGACGCACCACAAGGTATAGTTCTATTTGTCTGGACAGGCCAGACAACAGGTTGTACAGTTTGGAGTCGGTTAGCGATTGCTGCCCAAAACATTGCTTGTAAGCCGACTGCAATTCTGCCTTCCCCAGATCCAATGAGGGGAACTGCTTGCACAAGTGTCTGAAGTACTTCAGGTATTGCTCGCTGGCCTTGAAAAACGGCGATTGAAGAAATTTTTCAAAATCCTTGTACTCCTCAGGTTGAAGGGATTTAAGCAGGATCGGAAGCTTCATTTTTCTTTTTTTTTCAGATGTGGCGCTGGTTTCAGGTGGATTACAGGCAGAGCGTCTAACAATGCTTACACATTTCCAGATCGGTGTTATTGCAGCAAATACATATTTATAAAAACCTAAATCATTGAGAATCGTTTCGAGGATTAGGAATATTTGGGTAAAATTAAGAAAAGCTGGGGAATGTAGTATTGTGGGGTGAAATGGAGTGGGAAATCAGGGAACTGAGGCATTGATGATCACGCTTGTACTTGCCTAATGAATCCCATAATATGTCTCCGTTGGAAGCCCCTTAGCCTTGGGTTACTAATATGGTGATGTTGGTGTTTTGGTTTCCTGGTTTCTTGCTTTATTACGAAGTATCAAATAGACCATTACCGTTCATGATCAATCATTACTCTGTTGTCAACAGTGACAGAACTAATGAAAAAACAATTTGACTTCAGTTTTCGTAAAAACAAAATGCTGTTTAAGGATATGGAGTTGGAGAAATTCGCTATGAAAAATCATACCGTTTATTTGGGGGCTGCATATTTGAACAGTGAAAATACTTAATTTCCAAGATGATCTGTCCCCGTGCCAAAAATTTTTATCAACATTTTTCACAATGAAAAAAATCAGATTTATCCTGCTTTTTTGCGGCCTCCTTTCCTACTCACAAGAATGCCTTTCACAGTTTTGGAAGGATGCCGTGAAAACTATAGCCGCTCCGATAACTGCCCCTACCCAGTCAACCATAAATATATTGAGAGGGGATGATCCCAAATCGGCAATTCTTAGTCCTTGGGAACCCGCAGGTAGGGTTATTACAAAAAGTTCGAATACTTTTCAAAAAGCTCAAGATGTTTTTAATAATGTTTCGGGCAATACCATTGAAAATACACTCGGTTCCGATTGGCGGAAAGCGTATGAAACTTTAACGGCTAGCCAACGGGTTCAATTTGAATTAACTACCACATCTGGGCGATTTCTAGGAAAATGCCTACAAGGTGGCTCTTGCAATATCAATGAATTGGTTGCAGGGCCTTTAGCAGCGTCCCTGAGGGATGCATACAAGGTTTACTACAACTATTCTTATCCACTCCCTCCTCAAGTGGTTAACATACTATCCACAGTAATGCCAAGGGAGATTGCAGCGGGTGCAAGATGGGCCGTCGGCAATACTCCAAATTTCAGTGTTCCTGGTTTTTTAAACTATGGAAACTCAGTTGCAGGCGATGGCCACGCAGTTACCATTGGCAATATTATGATATTCTCAGAATGGCCAAATTTAAATACAGTGGATGGTTGGGAATGGCTGTTACACGAATTACATCATTTTGAACAATACAAAAGTTTTGACTATACCAATCCCTTCGAGGGAATAGATGGGTTTGCAGTCGCATACATTAAAAATCATAGGGCGATGGAAAATGCAGCAGAAAACGTGGCTTTTGATAGGGTTAAAAGATTGAGGTAAAAGTCCTGTTGAGTCATAAAAACATAAATTACGGCTAACTAAATAGGAATAAAAAAAATGAAGCAATTATTTAAAAAATTAAACATCAACAGATTCAAAGCATCTGACATTGAGGCATCTCTATTAGAAGACATTGAGAAATCTGATGTTAATTTGACATTTAGGTGGACCTCTAATAGACATATCCTGTTCTATAAACTTCATTTGACGGCAGAAGGTAAAACAGTCAATATATTAAAATCATCTATTGAAGCCTCAAATGGTGGTTATACGTTTTTCATAGGTAGTTTCGAAAATGGCGTTGACATTGAAATTAGTTATGGCTTCTTTGCTATAACAGCGGTTCCAAAAATTATTTCACTCCTTACTCAGAACAACCCAGAAGTTGGATTTCAAACCTCTCCAAAAGACCCTGGAACAACAAATAAAATTGATTCTGGGAATAGATTGGAAGAAACAATCAAATATAAAATTCAATGAAACAAATAAATTATTTATGCTTAGCGCTAATAATACTTACTTCAAGAATTATAGCTCAAGACATGCCGACCAAAGGACATATTTACAGTTCGGTTATTGGTAACAATAGTGAACCTGTAATCTATAATTCAGTTAATTTAAATTCATACGAACTGTTAACCACCAATATACAGGTTTCCAAAGAGGAAAACCTCCAAAAGATGGTTTTTGCACCTTTAAAATTAGTTGATTATTCGCAAGTGGGTTTTTTAAGAGAAACGAGAATTAATATTGCTCAAAAAAATGGAGTTTCAACTTTTGGGTTAGGCCTAGGCTTCGATAACTCTTCACCGTACTCCAAAAGAGGAGATATGAAAATTTCTTCCGCATTCAAAGATTTCCCACCTTTGCCAGTACAGGGCAAAGACGAGAAGGATTACATATATGAGATAAGAAAGCACAAATACTATTACTCAATGGACTCGGTTTATGCTGAGACCTACAAAAAATTATTGACAAATAGTGTCAAAATAACAGCAGGGTACAATATTTCCCTCTTTGAAATTATTGGCGGTGACAAGGTTGATGCAGATAACGATACTATAATTGATAATTACCATGTTGTGGAAAGCAACAACTATTCTTTAGGCATTACTTATGCATTTTCACTGAAACGCGCCGTCTCCTTGACACTACATCATTCATTAAAGCGAGGAAGCCAAAACGAAGATGAAAGGTTGGTGAGTTATTCAGGCTGGAGTTTTTCGTACGCCCAGCAAATATGTATCTTGAACAAACGATATGAAAGAACACCTGACTATTTAAAATCATTATTTATTCCATCAATTACAGGAGGTGCTTCTATAGAATTTCAAAATGCAACCAAAAATAAAACTTACGTTAAAAATGGAATTACAGAGACACTTGTCATTACACCATTTTTAGAGTTCAAGATAAACCCAAAAAATCAATTTCGTATTGGAATTCCAATTAAAAAATATTCGGGCATGACAAATGAAACAGCGTTAGGGCCGTTTATTCAATGGACTCTACAAATTGCAAAAATTGATTAATCCCGCGAAATAATTTCAACGTCAACCACTGCCCCTGCCCAGCCCGCAATACTATCACCGATATCTATCTGCGGAGTACCCCAGTTTGACATTATATTGTGTGCTGAGCCACGTTACATGTGGCCATAGGATAAAACCTGAACACTGCCTGGACATTGCCGTGTGCGAATTCCGCACCGAAGGACGAATTTTGATTTTTGTTGTTCCTGATCTACACATATACGAGAAACGGCCGATTGTGGATCAGGAGGT
The DNA here is from genome assembly GCA_030645295.1 of Saprospiraceae bacterium. GTDB lineage: Bacteria > Bacteroidota > Bacteroidia > Chitinophagales > Saprospiraceae > M3007. The sequence goes on from JAUSMG010000050.1 coordinate 19,655, forward strand.
GGCATACCGAGTTTTCACGCAATGGAGATTATAAAGGGAAATTGCAAGAATATAGTTAGCGGAAACGTCAAAATACATACTAAAAAAACCGGGGATGCCGAAAACCGATTAGAGTAGGCAAAAACATACATAAATTTATAAAATGGCATCAGCACAGGAACAATACACCGATGAAATGAAAAAAAAATTCGGTTATTACGCAACGTGGAACCCAGGAGTTCCACTCAAACTCGGAGACATTGGAATCTTTAAAAACAATGTATTTACTAGAATCTCAGATTTAGAGTCATTACAGATTACTTTCGAGCATAGAGAAGACCCCACGAAAACGCCATTAGAACACAATTCTCAAGGTAGTGTAACAGTGACAACAAAAGTTTCGGGAACAATAGCTCCGCAAGGCAGCGTTTTGACCAGTGCTGACGCTGGAATTATTGTAGAATTTGGTAAAGAAAATTCGACCTTATTTAAAGCTTATAACACGACAACCCCATCAATTAAAGACACGATCAGATTAGGGAATGAAGTAATTAAACTCTTTAAAGAAGGAGTGTGGAATAAAAATTGGGCAATAATAACAGAACTAGTAGAAGCCGAAAATGCAACTATAATTATCTCGAATACCTCTAATGGTAAAATTGAATTAAAGGCAAATGCCAATATTGATGCTCCTACATTTGATATCGCAGATGCGAAATTTGACTTTTCAACACAATTTTCACGTGGCTTAGAAACCAAAATCGTTTCTGCTGAAAATTTGACACCATTATTTAAAGTTATGGGCATGAAAACAAGATTATTCTTGCCACCTATTTTTAAGACAAAAGCAATGAAAGCATTTGACTTGGTAACACCTGCAACAGCAAAAGCTGAACATAAGGACGACATATATTTTGGATATATTTCAGAAGACGAAAGAGAATGATTTCTACAAAAATCGGTTCTCTAAAATGCTTCTTAAACTTCGCAACAGCAGCCACGCTCACATTGCGTGATAAAATATTGTAAAACTCACACAAACAATAAAAACATGAAGAATTTTTGGATTTTCTACTTGTTCTTGCTGCTTAATGGCAGTCAGGCAAATGCTCAAGCCCTAGGAAGGGTTACTTTTTCATCTGGTGGAACTTCATTGGCAAACCAACTTCCTGCTTCATTTGGAGAAGTATTTGTCGGTGGCAGTGGCCAAATGACCATGGGTTCACAACAAAGTAGTGGCAGTGGCATAATTTCCACAAAAGAGCCCATTTCGCTTCTTGATGCCACTCTTTTCCCAAACCCAACAACAGGGAATTTAAACGTTCATCTAACCAATAGCCAAACAGATCAAGGGTTTGTGAATGTATCAACATCGAGCGGACAAATAATCAGTACAGTTAAATTTCAGGGCACCAAATTCGAGATAAATACCACGCAATTAGTTCAGGGTATTTATTACCTAACCATTTCCAACAAACAAGGGATACCCTTAAAAACCTTCCCCTTCATCAAACAATAAAGTCTATAACAATGAAAAATACCATTTGCTTTTCACTTGCGTGCTTATTCATTTGCTGCTTGGCATCCACAGGTTTTTCACAAGCAAGCAATATCGCTGATAATTTGCATTTTACCGCAGTTGCGCGAGATTCGAATAATATTCCAATTGATAATAGCACAATTTATGTTCGAATTGAAATATTCGAAGGCATGCCATCAACAAACAATACAATCTATTGTGAGCAAACTCCGGCAACTACCAATCTGTTTGGAGAATTTAGTCTAAATTTTCCAAACAACAGCAACCCTAATACAACCTTTTGCCTACCAAATACTCAGTTAAGTTCAGTACAATGGCAGACTGGCAACAAATGGGTAAAAATATCATTCCAACCCAATGGAAATGCAGGTCTACCATTCACAGATATTGCAACGTTTCAATTCACAACAGTTCCATATGCTTTTGCGGCCAGAACAGCAGAACGGCTCACCAA
>JAUSMG010000051.1 GCA_030645295.1 Saprospiraceae bacterium
TGTTCAAAATCCTTGAAGTTAATGACCGCGCCCGGCACGTTTTTGAATTTTTCCCGCAATTCATCGATCATGGCGATCTTCACTGGCGGTGGTGTTTTATCCTGCAACTGCACAAAAATTTGTCCGTAATCAAAGGCCTCAATTTCCCGGATCACATTGTAATAAATACGTGGATTGCCCCGACCCACATTGGTGGCATACCAGGTTATTTGCGCTTTTCCTCCGCTATATTTTGATACAGGCGCCACCGAATCCGGCAATAAATGATGCATTCGAAACTCCGGTGCTACATACTCATTCAACACAGAATCAACCATTTGTGTGATCCTGTTGGTCTGTTCGAGGTTGGTGCCAGTAGCCGCTTCCACATCAATGTAGAACATGGGGCGCTCGCTCGCAGGGAATACCGCAAAACCAGCCTTGCCCGCCAGACTCACCACGCCCACGAAGATGACGGCGGCAACGAGCATGGATGTTTTAGGCCAATCCAGTGCTTTGTGAAGCAGTCTCGCATAAGTGCCGGAAATCAGCCATTTCAGCCCCCGCATGAAAATATTGCCGCGTGGGTCATGGTGTTCGGAAAGCACCCGACTACTCAAAAACGGCACGATCGTGAGCGACACGAACAGCGAAGCCAACACGCACAGTACCACCGCCAGGGGTAGCGAACGGATGAAATCTCCCGAGGCTTCGGGCAGGAATACGAGTGGCAGAAAAGCCAAAACAAGGGTGGCCGTACAGCCCAGCACTGCGAGTCCGATCTGTTTGGTTGCAAGGATGGCTGCTTCTCGTCGCGGGTGACCTTCCCGCAGCCATCGTTCAATGTTTTCAACCACCACAATGGAGTCGTCCACCAGAATGCCAAGCGCAATGATGAGGCCGACAATGCTGAGCTGGTTCAAAGAATATCCCAACTGATCAAGGGCAAAAAGCCCGATGGCGATGCTGAGTGGAATGGAGACCATCACCACCAGCGAGGCCCGCCAGCCCAGCGGAAGCAAGGTGAGCAGCACCAGCAAAATGGCGATCCCGAAGTCTTTGGCAAAGCGGGTAAGGCGTTTGCCTACCGAGTCGTTTTGGTCAAAAACCTTCGCGTAATCCATGCTTTGGGGCAATTCTGCGCGCCAGGCGGCCACTTTGGCATTCACGGATTTGCCGACGTCAAAGATGTTTTGCTCGTCTTTCATGCGGGCAGTCACCCATACGCAACGGGTACCATTCACCCTGGCCAGGTGGCGGTTTTCCTCATAAGCCCAGTCTACATCGGCAAGGTCACGAAGATAGAGTACTCGACCGTTCTGGCCGTTGACAAGGGTGCTGCGTACCTCGTCAATGCTTTGATAATCACCACTTGTTTCTACGTTGAAGGTCCGGTCGCCAACATTGACCGCCCCGCCGGGAATGCTGATATTTTCACTTTGTAAGGCCCCGAGCACGCGGCTGACAGGGACGTTTTCGGCGGCCATTTTGGGCAAGTTCAGGGCTATGCGGACTTCGCGTTTTGGGAAACCCCAGGTATCTGCGGCTTTGATGCCGGGTATCTTTTCAAGGTCTTCTTCCAGCCTTTCTGCCTCGCGGCGCAAATCCGCCCAGGAAGCATTTTCCGATACGATCGCAGCCTGCAGGATCGATACGTCGGAGGAGGAAAACTTCTGGATCTGAAGGCGGTATATGTCCTGGGGCAAATCTGCACGGGCTGCGTTGACCTCCCGCACCACTTCTTCGTATTTCTTGTCCGTGTCCTCGCCGTGTTTGAATTCAATGGTCAATACCGCAATGCCGTTGAACGACAGCGAGCGCATTCGGTCGATATTTTCCAGCGCACCAAGTTTGGCTTCGAGCTTGTCGGTGATCTTATTCTCGATCTCCGCCGGACCCGCGCCAGGGTACACCACCACAACATTGTAGCCGGGCGGCGAAAACTTGGGGTCTTCCGCACGGGGCATATTGAACATAGAGCCCAGTCCCAGGGCCATCACAAAGCAAAAAATGATGAACGTGAACTGGGAGTTTTTGACGGAGAATTCGGCGATTTTCATGTGTAATGATTAACTTTAAAGAAGAGGATGACATTCGCGCCTGCCTGGTTTATGCTGCTTCTATGGTAAATTCTAAAATCATAGTACCTGCCTTAGCAGCCTGATAATGTTGAAGTTTATTTGTTCACATCTTCTTCACCCGCTTCTTCTCGCTCAAATACGGCGCACCACTCGTCACTACCTCCGTCACTCCGTCCAATCCCGAGGCTATAACGGCCTGATTTCCTTCCATAAATGCAACCCGAACAGGGATTTTTTTTACGCTGACGCCATCTGCCTGAAGGGAAAAAACAAAGGCCGACTGACCATCCCCCTCCACAATGGCTTCGACTGGGATCATGGTATAAGGCCTTGATTTTGAGGGGGTAATGTCTACTTCAGCAAACAGTCCGGGCGCAAACCGTTTGCCCTGTGGCTGAATACGGATCTCCACGGGATAAAGCCCACTGGCAGGGTCGGCAGCCGGGGCGAGATCGCTCACTTTGCCATTGAATATTGTGCCCTCGTAAGCATCCATTTTGATCTGGGCGGACAGGCCAAGGTTGAGCCGCGCCCAGTCGCGATCGCTGACGTTGATCTGCACCACCCAGTCGTTTGCTCCGGTCTCGAACAGCACGAAAGCGGGCAATCCTGGCCCTGTGATCTCGCCTTCGTTCACCAATTTCTTGATGATCTTACCGCCACGGGTAGCGCGGATTTCGGCGTATTGTTGATTAAAACTGGCGATGCGAACGGTTTCCCTGGCTACATCGCGGCCAGTAGTGGCATTTTGCAGGAGTTCGAGGGTTGCGCTGCTGTCGCGGTAAAGTCCTTCGACCCGCGCAAGATCCCGCTCCGTCTTTGCCAGACCCTGCTGGGCCTGATTCACCTGTGCGTCAATTTCCGTCTTGTCCAACACCGCCAGCAACTGGCCAGTACGCACGACATCGCCCTCGTCCACATAGATCTTGCGGATGATGCCGCCAATCTTGAACGACAAGCGCTGCTCCGCCGAGGAGGTCAAAATGCCGCTGGCATGCACGGGCAAAGCCACCGTTTTTTGCTGCACGAGGGCCGTACGGACCGGTATGGATTCATC
>JAUSMG010000059.1 GCA_030645295.1 Saprospiraceae bacterium
AACAGGTTTATAAAAAGCCAAAGCATCATTTCAGATAAATTTGTGCGAGAAACGCGCAACCTCATTGGTAAAGTCTGTGTCTGAATCTGCGCATGTCCGGAATTTGGAGCGCAAAGCTCTAAAAATCCAACACATCATACCAAAACAAAAATCTCTTTCTAATGCGCAACCTGCTTATTTTCATGTTTTTAGTTGCCGTGTTTGTGCTCGGCAACCGCTCTTACAAAGGTTTTCACTTTGGCTTTGGCGGAGTGAAAGGGACGGGCCCAGTCCAGAATGAAACGCGAACTGCTAATGGTTTTCATGCCCTTGATCTTCAGATTTCCGGCGAAGTAGAAGTTAGGGTCGGCGAAAAATTTTCAGTCGAAGTCTCTGCACAACAAAACATTTTGCCACTGCTGAAAACGGAGGTAAAAGACGGGGCCTTGCTGATCTATTGGAAGGATAATATCAACACCGCTGAAAGCATCAAGATTAAGGTGACGGCTCCGGCTTTTGATAAACTTTCGGTTGGGGGAAGCGGATCTATCCGGGTGCTGAATGCGCTGCAGGCGGAAAAAATGAGCATGAATATTAGCGGTTCGGGGGAGATCTATTCCTTGCAATCAGATTTTGATCAGCTCGCAGTTGGCATAGATGGCAGTGGTACGGTAGAATTGGGTGGCAAGGCGAATGACTTGAAAGCCGACATTTCAGGGAGCGGCGATGTAAAAGCTAAAGGGCTCACAGCCAATACATTAAAAGTAATTATTTCAGGTTCCGGCACCGTAACGGTAGATGTGACCAACAGTTTGAATGCCAGTGTTTCAGGATCGGGAGAAGTGTTTTATTCAGGATCACCCAAGGTCGAATCCAGCGTGAGCGGCTCTGGCGCTGTGAAGAAGATCGAGGTGCAGTGAAGGATCATTACCCACGAACAAACTTACCTACGTACACTCCTTTCTCACCATCAATTTTTACAAAATAAATCCCCGGAGAAAGCGAGATCGTTGAAATCGAAACCGCATTTCCCTGGTTTTCAAAAGAAACAGACACGCGCTGGCCATTGGAGGCAAACACTTCCACTGTTTGAGCAACATCTTCGGCCAATGCTACCCAGGCAAAATCAGATGCCGGGTTGGGCGAGATCCGAATAGTCGTTGGTTCAGCTTCTTCCGTCCCTGATAAAACCGGGTCGAAACGAGTGCCGCTATTCAACACCTGTTTGGTGTCCACTTCTTTCACAAAAGCCAAAACGTAGACCTCGTTTGCATTCCAGTCGTTAGGAATGCTGTAGTTGAAATTATATTCATTCAACGCTCCGGTGCTTGGCACCGTGAAGGCATCCCCAGCCACAGCGGTCAACATCTTCCGAAAAACATTTCGATGTACGGTTTCTCCATTGGGCGTTTGCTGGTTGACCACTTTTTCAGCGATGGCAACAAATATCTTGTAATTCCCAGCCGGAATCTCACCAAGGGCCTTTGCTTTCACATTCACGGTGCGGGCATTGTTTGGCCCTGATTCACTTACCTGCACATACAGTGGGCTGGTCTGGCCCAGAAAAGTCTGAAGTTTTGCTTCCGTAAGTATAGGCGTGGCAGGATTTTGGGTCGTTCCATTCAATACAATCGTTGGGGTGCCGGAAATCGGGTAAAGGTTTGTCCAGGCTGTGTTTTCACTCGTGTTTGCCTGATAAAAAACACATTCCGGGTAAGGAAATATGGGGTGGACCGAAATGTGGTGTAAGTCATCTGCATATTGTGCCTGGCCTATAAGATTATAGAATACAGGATTTTTACTGGCGCAAGGAGGACATTTTGAATTGGTAAAATGCTCAATGAGCAGGTACTTTTTTGCGCTCTCCTGCGCAGAGAGCAAGGATGCCATGACCAGGCACAATAAAATGGCGGAGCGTTTTTTCATAATAGCGTAGTTATTGAATTTGTGAAGGCCACAAAGATAACCGCTTCCTGCCCTACCCTGTTCTATTTGAATTTCTCAAGTTCATAAAATGTCGCCAAGCCAATGATTCCGGCAAACGCCGTATCCTTGCCCCAGAATTCGTTCCAATTAAAATCTTTTATGCAAATACTTCTAATGACCATGCCGGATTTCGCTTCAGGGGAAGTCTGGATCAGCCTTCTTACCCTCACATTTTTAGAAATCGTATTGGGAGTCGATAACATCATCTTTTTGAGCATCGTCTCGGCCAAACTCCCTGCACATGAGCAACCTAAAGCGCGCAATATTGGCCTGATCCTGGCCATGGGTCTGCGTATTATCCTGCTTTTTGGCATTACCTGGATCATGGGCATGGATGCTGAGTTGTTTCATATTGACTTCCTTGGCTTGAAAGGAGGATTGACGGGTCAGGGCCTTATACTTTTGATTGGCGGGGTTTTCCTGCTTTATAAAGCCACGAATGAAATTCACCACAAGCTTGAAAGCCCGGAAGAAAGAGACGATCCTGCTGTAAAAAAAGGCAAGGCTGCGCTCAACGCCGTCATTTTACAAATTACCCTCATCAATGTGGTTTTCTCCTTTGACTCTATTTTGACCGCTGTTGGCCTCTCCAACGACATCATTGTAATGATCATCGCCATTGTAACTTCAGTGGTCGTCATGATGGTATTCTCTGGTCCGGTAAGCAAATTTGTAAATCAACACCCTACAGTGCAAATGCTGGGACTGTCCTTCCTGATCCTTATTGGATTCTCTTTGATCGCAGAAGCAGCCCATTTGGGACACTTTACAGAGGGTTCTGTACCAAAGGGTTATCTATATTTTGCCATTTTCTTCTCGCTTTTTGTGGAATTCCTGAACATTCGAATGCGGAAAGTGCAAAAGCCCATACAACTCCACGGATATGGCGAAATTGCGAAAAATCGTGGACTTTTGGACAATGATTTGCTGGACGAAACCCCGGAGCAAAACGACGGCATAAAGTGAGTTCCAGGTTTCAAGTCTCAGGTGGTACAACTGTTTTCCTGCAACTTTGCAAATGCAGCCTGACCCTTGGAACGGCCTAATTTTCTATGAAAAAACTACTTATTCCCATTCTCGCAGCGCTGGCCTTTGCTGCCTGCCAAAATCAGCCAAGCTCCGCCGTGCAAAAACCTGTATTTTCCAAAGTCGTTCCCGAACCAGAATGGGCCAAAAGTGCAGTACTTTACGAATGCAATGTGCGGCAATTCTCTAATACAGGCAATTTTGCAGGGCTTCGTGCCGGGCTGCCCCGGCTTCGCGATCTGGGAATAGATGTAGTTTGGATCATGCCCATTCACCCAATTGGCGTTGAGCGAAGGAAATTGAAGCCCGGTGATGCTGGCAGCCCGTATTCGGTTCGCGACTATTTTGCGGTTAACCCTGATTTTGGCACGGAGGCGGATTTTAAAGCACTGGTGAATGAGGCGCATGCCTTAGGGCTAAAGGTTATACTCGATTGGGTCCCCAATCACACTTCCTGGGATTCGGAATGGAAAAAATCGCATCCGGAATATTTCACGCAATACAATGGCGATTTTACAGTCCCACTCAATGAACACGGTCAGCCTATTCTCGACTGGAGCGATGTGTGTGATCTGGACTATGGAAAACCGGCCACCCGTAAAGCCATGATCGAAGCGATGCAATATTGGCTTAAAAATTGCGACATCGACGGTTTTCGGGTGGATATGGCCGGACTAGTGCCCAACGACTTCTGGGCTGAAGCACGGCCAGCGCTTGACTCGATCAAACAGGTTTTTATGCTCTCCGAATGGCAAGAAGAACCGGATCATTTCAATACTTGCTTCAATGCTAATTATGGTTGGAAATGGAAAGATGTAACCAAGGATATTGCGGCCGGGAAACAAAACGCACAGTCCCTGGACACATTGCTCAGGTTTTTAAATGGATTTTACCCCGAAGGTTATTCGCAACTGCACTTCACCCAAAACCACGACGAAAATTCCTGGAATGGCACGGAAGCGGAACTCTATGGTGAATCCGCCGATGTGTTCAATATACTGGCTTTTACCTGGCAGGGAATACCTATGCTCTATAACGGACAGGAGGATGGGCTTTCTAAACGACTGGCATTTTTTGAAAAGGACCCGATTCAATGGAAAAATTTTGAAAAAACGCCTTTTTTCCAAAAACTCTGTGATCTGCGGCACAATAACAGCGCACTTTGGTCAGGCGCACACGGTGGCAGACTGGAAAAAATTGAGACCAACCATGACGATCAGGTATATGCATTCACGCGCGAAAAAAACGGAGATCGGTTGGTGGTGGTGCTAAACCTCAGTAAAAAACCTTGCGCAGTCACACTCCGCCCAAGCGATGCGGTCGTATCCGGTGTGTATCTCAGCGTATTTGGCGCAAGTACTGTGCAACTAACCAAAGACATGCAATTAAACCTGAAACCTTGGGAATACCTGGTTTTGACGAATAAATAGAAATCCAAGTAACAAGTTACAAGTTACAAGTACCAAGTTTCAAGTACCAAGTGCTGAAAACTTTTCACTTGATACTTCTAACTTGTTACTTGTAAGTGGATACTCAGAAACAATGAAGATGGAGTCAACCGGCGATCACAGTAATCAACACAAGCTAACGGCCGCAGGGCTCATTATCACCCTGGGCATTATTTATGGCGACATTGGAACATCGCCGCTCTATGTGATGAAGTCTATTGTGGGGGATGGGATCATAAACCGGGAGACTATTCTGGGGGCGGTTTCCCTCGTTTTTTGGACCCTTACCATTCAAACTTCCTTCAAATATATAGGACTTGTGCTCCGCGCCGACAACAATGGCGAAGGTGGCATCTTTTCCCTCTATACCTTGGTGCGGCGGCGACGGAAATGGCTTTTGTTCCCGGCGATGATTGGTGGATGTGCGGTGCTTTCCGAGGGTATGATCACGCCGCCCATTACGGTTTCAGCAGCAATCGAGAGTTTGGCTTCTGTGCCTGCTTTGCAGAATATGCACCTGCCAACCATGCTGATTACCATCGGGATCATCACCATGATTTTTGTTTTTCAACAGTTTGGAACGGTGGCAGTAGGCAAGTTTTTTGGCCCGGTGATGCTCCTTTGGTTTTCGATGCTGGGTGTATTGGGGGGGCTTTCGTTGTCCCACGATTGGACGGTTTTACAGGCTTTAAATCCCATTTTTGCAGTCAAAATACTATTACACCATCCACATGCACTGGTACTGATGGGAGCAGTTTTCCTTTGCACCACTGGTGCGGAGGCCTTATACGCCGACCTGGGGCATTGTGGGAAACAGAACATCCGCATCAGCTGGATCTTTGTCAAATCCTGTCTGGTGCTCAACTACCTCGGGCAGGCTACCTGGTGTCTTCAATTTGAGGGAAAAAAATTACCCACTTTCTTAGCAATGGTTGGGGACAAGTTGGAGCCTCTGCCCGTAAACCCATTTTATGGGGTTATGCCGGACTTTTTTCTGCCGTTTGGCATCGCATTGGCCACTTTGGCGGCTATTATCGCCAGTCAGGCCATGATCTCCGGTTCTTTTACGCTGGTGAGTGAGGCCATTCGTCTTGACTTGCTGCCAAAATTGACGGTCATTTTCCCGACCCAAATGAAAGGGCAATTGTATGTGCCTGCGGTAAACACGCTCCTTTGGGCGGGCTGTGTTTTTGTTACCTTCTATTTCAAAGAAAGCAAGCACATGGAAGCGGCTTATGGGCTGTCTGTAACGCTCACCATGCTCATGTCCACTATTTTGCTCTCCAATTTCTTTGTGTTGAACCGGGTGAAATCCGTGTACGTTTGGGCATTTCTGATCTGGTACCTGTGTTTTGAAGGGGCATTTTTTGCCGCTAACCTGTTGAAATTCAAGGATGGAGGCTTTATTACGGTACTCATCGCCTCAGTGTTGTTTTTCCTGATGTTCGTGTGGGTACAAGCCAAAAAGATCAAAAACCGGTATATTCAAAACGTCAAGATCAACGATTACATCGACCAGCTCATCCTGCTTGGCAGTGATGATGATATTCCAAAATGCGCTACAAATCTTGTATTTCTCAGCAGTACCAAATCGCCCAAAAAAGTGGAGGAAAAGATCCTGTACTCCATCCTTCAAACCCAGCCAAAACGCGCGGATATTTACTGGTTCATACACCTCGAAACGACCGACGAACCCTATACCATGGAGTATAAGGTGAACACGATCGCCCGGGATGATGTGTATAAGGTTAATTTCAGGCTCGGCTTCCGGGTGGAGCAGCGTATGAACCTCTTTTTGCGGAAAGTGGTAGAAGACCTCCTGGAAAACGACGAATTGAATATCCGCTCACGTTATCACATCGGCCACGGCGAAATTGCTACCGGCGATTTCAAATTTGTCATCATCCAGGAGTTTTTGTCGCACGAAAACGATCTTCCTGTATTAGAACAGGCCGTTATGCGTATTTATCTCGCAGTCAAAAGTATAACGGCCTCTCCACAAAACTGGTTTGGACTAGACAGTGATTCGGTGGAAATAGAACAGGTGCCGCTTGTGTTGCGCCGGGTGAAAAATTTGCAGTTGAAACGAATTACGTAAGAACAGGCCGGCAACACGACTCATCGCGCATCGCGCACATCTGAATGTCAATCCAAAATTGGCCATTGAAGCTACACTCAACCCAACCTTTGCCGCATCAGATTTTCCGCTTTTTCTTTTAAAGGCTCAATATCTTTGGTACTGAGTCCAGCTGTTGAAATCGGTTCCTCCCAGACGATGCGCACCGTGCCAGGGCGGAGACCTGCGCCGTTAGCGGTGATGCGGCGGATGTTCACGATGGTCTGCACCGCAACGGGCGCACCCGTTTGGATGGCGATCCGGAATGCTCCGTCAAAAAAAGGCGCAAGCGGCTGGCCGGTATCATTTCGGCTTCCTTCCGGGTAAATAAAAATACTCCAGCCTTCGGCCAATTGTTGCTTGATCGCCACCACACTGCGCGCACGACTCATCGCGCTGCTCCGGTCGACCACGAGGCACATCTTCCGGACAATGAAGCCGAAAACCGGGATCTTCAGCAGCTCCTGTTTTGCCAAAAACCGGAAAACTCCTGGAAAAGCGTGACCATTCACGATAAAATCGAGGGAAGAACTGTGGTTGCCCACAATAACATAACTCTGTTTGGGATCGAGATGTTCCCGGCCTTCCACCTTCAAACGAACACCCACCAGGGTCAGGAAAATCGGTGTGAAGATGTGGTGCAGATAATAGATATTGTTCCGCAAAGCCCGTTTTCCAGGGGTAATGGCCATGTTGATCCCAACGATGGGAAGGCTCAGCGTCATTAAGATCAGAAAAAGCGCAGCGGCGTAAATAGCCCAGATTTTTGCCATACCGCAAAAGTACCTAGACTTTGGATTATTAGATGATTGGACGTTGGATGTTGGACGTTGTATGTTGGACATTTGACGTTTGTCACTGCACCCGATAAAAGATTAATTCTGCATTATCAGGTCCCAAGTCCAACGTCTCAAGTCCAAGGTCCACCGTCTATCTATCCCAGAAGCGTCCGGTAATCATCCCAACGCGCATCCTCATTTTTCATTTCGAGCAGTTCATACAGTTGTCCTTCGTAAAGAGCCTCCAATTCGGGCGCCGTGCGTGCCGTACGCAATTCGATCTGGCCTTTTTTGATCTGCGCCAGACGCCAGGCATAGGTCCTTTCCATCTTTTCCAAAATAGCCGTGCAGGCGGCAATATGATCGTCGCCACCCCGTCCCGCTACTACGGCTTCCTGAAAAGCGGATGCGTTGCGGGCTACCATTTTACCTTCATCAAGGATGAAATAAGCCGTGTGTGGCCATTGTTCCGGAGGCGGCAAAAGATGCGCATAGAGCACCAGTTGCAGATCTTCCCCGTTCTGAATCAATTCTCTGCGTCGTTTTGCTCCGCTCCATTTCAGGTCAATGATGGCCTGTTCCTGGTCTCTGCGCAACACCAGATCGGCCTTGCCGCGCACCGGCATTCCTACAAAATTACCCTGCAATTCCATCTCGGTATTTTCTACCACCCAGCCATTGTTTCGCAACAGCGAGACGAGGCTCCAGGCGGCATTTTTTACCTTGTTAAGAAAAGCCATGCGCTCCGGTTCGCGGCCATACAGCAACAAAGTGGCCCCTTCCCTGGGAAGCAAACTGCTGGCTTCGTTTTCAACCCATTCGTTCATCGCGCCACGGTTTAGTGCACGCAAATCTTCTTTCAGCAGTTTTTCAAAAAACCGGTGTGCGAGACTGCCCAGCAAGGTATTGTCGCCCGTTACGCTGAGCAGACTGGAGCGATAGAGCCGTAATTTTTGCCGGAAAAACCATCGGTGTGGATAATAGAACAGGCTGTCCAGATTGGTCGGGGTCTCGTATTCACTTTCCGTCAGGAGACCGGGGTTGGAGATCTGGAACTGCGGCCTCGGACGAGCGGCCGTTCTGGCGGAGATACTTTCCCGGCCCGGAATTTTCAACCATTCTGCAAATCGGGCGCGATCATTTTCTTGTTCCAAACAGTAGGTAAAATCTTTGATCTCCTCCCCATAGATCGCTTCAATATCGCTGAGTAAAAGCGGTGGAACGGCTTCTGCGCCATCCACTTGTTCGGGAATGACGAGCAACAAACTGCCGGAAGCCTGCAGGATGGGGCGGATTTGCAGCAGTTGTTTCCGCTGGCTTTGCAGGCGTGGGGTTTCCAGGTTAACACCTTGATATTCAAGGAATTTACGCTCCTCTTTTTGCCATTTATCTGGTGCTGGGGTGTTGTTTTCAAACACACAATTCCACCAAACAAGGTCTTGCACCGGGCAGGCAAATGCTCCCGGCTGGTGTGCGTAGGCAAAACTCCCTACCTCCGCCGGCGCCAGTTGCATGGGCGAGGGCTCATAGATGGTGCGTACGATGCGCTCCAATTCCAGGAAGCCAATGCGTTGTTCGGGCAAGGTTTCCAGCAATTCCCGGATGCGACGGGCCTGTTCCGCCAGCACCAACAGGGAGGAGTTGTTGCTTCCGGACGCTTCGTAAAAATCTTGCGCCCACTCCTGTAAATACCCGTAAAGTGCCACCGCATCGCGTTTGGGCGCGGTACCATCGGCAGGATAACGGCGGCGGTCGAACCAGAAATCGTACTGCTTTCTGGCCTCGTCGGGGACCTCGGCTTTTTCCAGATAACGGAACACCGCGGCAAACCAGGTGTCGCTAAACAGTCCCGGTTTTTCAGCCAGCACCCTGGCAATTTCGAGCGCCAACGCGGGATCCAACGGCTTGACCGGCAAGGTGACGAACTCCATGATCTTGAACACATCAACGGGTTCCCACAGGAACGCGGGGGCGAGTTTGAGCACTTGCAGCGAAGGTCGGGCGAGTGAAGCAGAGAGCACACCCATTGGTGCAAAGCCCTCATTCACAAGGTTTTGTTCCAGGAGGAGGTTCATCTCCGGAATCAAAAACGTGGGCTGGTAGTCCGGGTTTTCGCGCAGGGTTTGGGCCAGAAAAGTTGCTGCATCCGAATCCCGACGGGCGCGAAGAATGGCCAGTTGACCCGTACCAGAACCGGCGCCTTTTTGGACTTTGCCCAATCTGGTGTTCGATGCTGCACCACCGCGAATTTCTACCGCGTCGATCCTGATCTGCTGCTGACGAAACAATGCCATAGCCCGTTGTATCACAGGCGTTTGCAAATGCTCCGATTCGTACAGCAGGATTTTTTCAATGGGTATGGAACGGAGCTTCAAAGCTTCCAATACCTGTGCAAAACGATCTGCAAAACCGGCAGCCTGGATACCCAATTCAGGGTCCTGAAGTTTCTTTTGAAAAAGGATCTCTACCGCTGCCAGATCCTGAAGCCGTGAAGGCAAAGAATCGGAGTGGGTAAACTTCCAGCCCGCCAGCAGCAGTTCGTCGCGCCAGGAGAGCATGGACTCTGCCGTAGCAAAACGGTCGGCCGCAAAGGATCTTTCAAAAAATGACGGCGTGGACTGGGAGTATTCTGCCAGATGCTGCCCAAGCGCCTGCCGGTACAATTCGATGCGCAAGTACGCGGTGTTGTTTCGATAGCCGCTCAAGCCGAGTTGGCCTTCCAGCCAAAGCAGCAGTTTGGATGGGCCCAAAAAGTATTCGCCCTCGCGTGGGGAGATGGGTGGAGCGTGGACGATGGAGTCGAAATCGTGGCTGAGGTGGAGGAGCATATTGGGGACAAACGTAAGAAAAGGAGGGATTGTAGGGTAGAAATTAAAATTAACGTTGCCACTACTTAGGTTTAGGTAGATCCCAACCGGATCCGATAGACCTATTTCTGCAATACTACTCGTTTCCGGGCTTTCATCTGATCAGAGCGTACTTCCATGAAATAGATCCCAGGCTTAAGGTCGTCCATTTGTATGGAGACATTGTTTGCGCCTTTTATACCCATACTCTTCTGTCGCAGGACCACCTTACCCGCAAGGTTG
>JAUSMG010000069.1 GCA_030645295.1 Saprospiraceae bacterium
AAGGATTGAAAAACTGGCGTTTGTTTTTGCAAGGGTACCTACTTTTGTCTGATTAAATCTGCCAAATTTTGGCAAAACGCATCTGCCCACCCGACCAGTCACCAGTCCACCAATCACCAATTTACCAACCACCAACAAAGATGTGGCAAAAAATCCGTCGTTTCGGCGTAGAACTTTATGCGTTTTTCACCACGCCGTTTGTGCTGAAAAACTGCCTTGGAATGGTCGGTCTGATGACTGGTCTGTTAATGCTCACCTTTTGGTGGCTCAAATGTTACACCAATCATGGGGAAAGTGTTAAGGTGCCCAGTTATAAGGGCATGAGCTTTCGGGAGGCCTCCAAAAAGGCCCGGTCACGTGATTTTGGCGTAGCCGTGAGTGATTCAATCTACGTGCCGGGCGAGCCGCCGGGACAAATCGTGTCCCAGGATCCAAAGCCCAACAGCAGGGTTAAGGAAGGCCGCACGATCTATTTCACCGTCACGAAAAACAATCCGGATATTCTGA
The DNA here is from genome assembly GCA_030645295.1 of Saprospiraceae bacterium. Lineage (GTDB taxonomy): Bacteria > Bacteroidota > Bacteroidia > Chitinophagales > Saprospiraceae > M3007. Next base: position 508 of record JAUSMG010000069.1, read on the forward strand.
AACTTCCTTCGCTTAAAAACGGCGACGGCTATGAGATCTACTCCAGGCGGCTCACCCGCATTGGCCTCAAGCCCCGTATTGTCGCCCGGGCTGCTGACCCCAGCGTGGGACCGAACACCATCATTGATGTCGTCTACAAAGGCGATACCATTACTGAAAAACTCCGTTACAGCAGTGTGCCTGTCGAGATGGGTTCGACCATAGATTTCGTTGTAAGCGAGGAGGTTACGCTTACCGTTTACATACCCGACTGTGTGTGCCGCACCCTGGGAGAAGCAAAATTCCTGTTGCAAACCAGCGAACTCAGCACGGGGACGATCATTAAAGACGGCACGGTGACGGACGAAGAAAACGCTTACGTCTGGCGTCAAAGCCCGAAATACGATCCCAATGGTACCATGCGCAAAGGAGAGCAAATTGATCTTTACATTACCCAGGATCGACCGGCCAGCTGTGGCAGGGAATAGAAATAATGTAATCTTATATCCAAAATCCTTATTTGCATCCCATTTCAATCCGAGACAGCGGATCATTGTTCGGGAAACAATTCCCCGACAAAACGCTTTCCGGAACATAACGATCCATTGCAGGGTCGTAAAGCCCGTTGGCAAGAAATTCAACCAGATCATCCATCTCCTGGGAAGTCATCCCCAATGGACGAATAAAACCGGAAATTTGGCTCACCGGAACCGCTGGGTTCTCTGGAACGCCATCGTTGAAATATTCCACCACTTCCCGTAATGTACGCTTGCTGGCGCCATGAAAATAGAACCCAACATCGCGCAGGTTGTACAACTGCGGCACCTTGAACTTATGCATGTCCTCATTCCGGTAAGTGAACCCGCCACGGCCCAGATTTCTCCGATCATTCGGTCCGGTCCTGAAGACTTCGAATCCGCTCTGATAAAGATTATTAACCCCCAGGGCAAAAAACTGGTGTGGCGCGCTGTTTAACGATGGACTGTTGTGGCAGTTGACACAGCCAGCCTTGCCAAAGAACAGCAATGCTCCTTTTTTCTGTTGCTCGGTCATGGCCGATCGGTTCCCTTTAAGCCAATTTTGGAAGGGCGCCTGATTGGTCAGAATCGTACGGAAGTAGGCGGCAAGCGCAAATGAACCGGTTAATCTATTGTAGCGCTCACTGACTGGAATCTCAGGAAAAGCGGCATCAAACATGGCAGTATAGCCCAATGAGTCGGTGATGGCTTTGTTGATGACTTGTCTGTGTACGGCCAGGGCCCGGGCGTTGTTGGCCTCTAAACCCTTAAGCCCTTTGAAGTTAATTTCTATGAGTGTATCCTGGTACCACACCGATTCTGTGCCAACATTTACATCAAAGGAGCCAAAAGAGCCTGCCCATAGTGCATTGGTCACGTAAGTCAGGTTTATAACCGGCAAAGGACGTGCTCCCTGTGCGTCTACGTCGTCTCCCAGATAGAGCGGGTGCTTGGAGCGCAATTCGCCACTTTCGCCAAAACCCACCGCTCCATCAGCAATTCCCTGAAAACGGCCTGCCGTAAAACCTCTTGAAGGCACATGGCAGCTGCTGCACGAATAGGCTGATTTGGAGGGCGCGTATTTGTTTTCTAAAGCAAGTCCGGTTTCGTAAAACAACATTTTGCCGAGTTCAACTTTGGCCTGAGTTACCGGGTTTTTGTCATCCTGATTGGGCAAAATGGAATAATCATTCCCATTTGGCATGATATAACTCTGGTAAGTGCCACTAGGGGAATGGTTGTTTAATTCGTCCTCCAGCAATCTGTCAAAATTAAAATCAGGATCATGTACGCAAGAAAGGAAGTAACCAGTAGAGGCAAGCAAAAGGAAAACAGTAAAGGTCTTTTTCATGATGAATGTCAAACAATAACTAGGATAATATTAGGAAACAATACAACACAATGGCGGTTAAGTTTTGGCCGATCCATATGTGCCTGAACAAAAAAAGCGGGGGACCTTTTAATACTTTGATTACAGACAAAATCAATGCCAAGCCTGCTTAACGTGGATTTATTAAAAATTGCAAGGGCATTTTAATGGTTTTTTAATTCCAAACAGCAGATTTCATACATCACTTCTGACCTCAACCTTGTCCTCGTCGGAAAAAACCTCGAAGATCTTGTACTCCCCGGAGAAGGATGCAATGACCGACTCAATGCGCTCGCGTTGGGTATCCGTGATGAATATTTGTCCAAAGTTACGACTTATTAGCAAGGCTACCAGCTGCCGCACCCGCTGCGTATCCAGTTTGTCAAAAATATCGTCTAATAAAAGGATGGGCGAAATATTTTTCTCCCGTCGCAAAACCTCGTATTGAGCCAGTCGGAGGGCCAGTAGAAAGGACTTTAATTGTCCTTGGGAGGCAAACCTTTTGACTGCCTGGCCATCCATGAACAAGGCCAGATCGTCGCGGTGCGGACCGACGGTCGATCGCTGCAGGAACCGATCTTTTTCCAGGGCTTCCTGCATTAAAAGGCTAAAATCACCTTTCTCCAGATCTGATTCGTATCGGACGCCTACGGTTTCCCGGCTACCAGAAATGGTAGCGTAGTACTCAAGAAACAAAGGTTGAAGCGCTTCTGAAAATTTTCGCCGCTGCTCAAAAATTGCCTTTGCCGGCACTGGCATTTGCCGGTCCAGACTTTCCAGCAGAATGGAATCAAAACGTTTTTGTTCTCCAAAATGCTTGAGCAGTGCGTTGCGCTGCTTTAACAAAGCATTGTAAATCAAAAGATTCTGCAAATAGTCGGACGAGATCTGCGAAAGCGTTGAATCCAAAAACCGGCGACGGTCTTCACTTCCATCCTGCACCAACGATACATCGTCGGGCGCGATCATCACTACAGGGAACTGCCCGATATAATCCACCAGACGTTCGTAGACATTGCCATTGCGCTCTATTTCCTTGCGCTGCCCAGTCTGGAATTTTGCCGCGATTTTCACGGCGCCTCCATCAGTCTGAAATTGCCCTTCCACCCTAAAAAACGATTCGCCATGATGCACCAAATGACGGTCGTTCAGTCCTGCATTACTTTTGCAAAGACAGAGAAAATGCACCGCATCGAGTACATTGGTCTTGCCCACGCCATTCAGGCCCGTTAAGCAGTTCAGACGCGGAGAAAAGTCAAACGTTTGCGCCGCGTAACTTTTAAAATTGGTGAGTTTGAGTTGGGAGAGGAACACAACGCAAAAGTAACGATGAACTATGAACGATGAACTATAAACTATGAACCTCTATGCGCAGCCGTTCATA
>JAUSMG010000079.1 GCA_030645295.1 Saprospiraceae bacterium
CGTCGTGGATCCCGATGGTGAAATGGTTTTTGGGACGGACTTTTTTCAACTCGTCAAAAATACCTTTTACCATGCCGGGGGTGAATTCCTTGCTGGACAAGCCATATCGTCCGCCAAGCACCAGCGGCATGCCCGATAAAAGCCCTTTATTCAATCCTTCTACCAATGAAGTGATCACATCCTGATAGAGTGGTTCGCCCGCTGCACCTGGTTCTTTGCAGCGGTCCAGCACAGCGATTTTTCGTGCGGTTTTCGGCAAGGCTTTCACCAAATGCTCCAGGGAAAAAGGCCGGAATAAATGCACCTGAAGCACGCCGGTCTTTTCACTGGACGCCATGAGATAGCGGCAGGTTTCCATGGCCGTCTGAGCGCCAGAGCCCATGATTATGATAACACGTTCAGCATCAGCCGCGCCAAAGTATTCGAATAGTTTGTATTGTCGGCCGGTTAGCTTTGCAAAACGATCCATAGCGGATTGCACGATTTCCGGGGTACGGGCATAGTAAAGGTTGACCGTTTCACGTCCCTGAAAATATACATCAGGGTTTTGGGCCGTACCGCGCACCACGGGCCGGTCAGGGCTGAGCGCCCTTTGGCGGTGCGCAAACACATCCTTTTCGTTGATCATGCCCAGGATGGTTTCATCCGGGATCAGTTCGATCTTATTGACCTCGTGGGAGGTCCGAAATCCATCAAAAAAGTGGATAAATGGCAATCTGGCTTGCAAAGTGGCAGATTGGGCAATCAGTGCCATGTCATGGGCCTCCTGCACGGACGCAGAACTCAACATTGCAAATCCAGTGGTTCGGGCCGCCATCACATCGCTATGGTCGCCGAAAATGGAGAGCGCCTGTGCTGCCAGCGACCGCGCCGCCACATGAAATACCGTGCTGGTGAGTTCTCCCGCGATCTTGTACATATTCGGGAGCATCAGCATGAGCCCCTGAGATGCTGTGAACGTAGTGGTAAGCGCACCCGTTTGCAACGCACCGTGTACAGCGCCCGCAGCGCCACCTTCGCTCTGCATTTCGATCACTTCGGGGACGTGTCCCCAAATATTTTTGGTCTTTTTGGCCGACCATTCATCGGCCAGTTCAGCCATGGTTGAAGAAGGCGTAATGGGATAAATGGCGCAAACTTCATTGACACGATAGGCGATGTAAGCGGTGGCCTCATTGCCGTCTATGGTCACTTTTTTATTGGAACTTGACATTTTTTATTGCATTCAAAGGTTACTGTGAATCCGGGATCATCTCAATGGCATGACAAGGGCACTGTTCGTAACAGACTGCACAACCGGTGCAGAGATTATAGTCAAATTGGTAGCGGTTGCCTTTTCCGAGTTTGATGACGGCACCTTCAGGACAAGCGCCAAAACAACCGTCGCATTCGAAGCAATTGCCACAAGAAAGACAACGCTGTGCTTCGTATCGTGCTTCTTTTTCGGTCAAACCACCCAATACTTCTCGAAAATCCTGCACCCGAAGGAGTTCTTCGGCCTGCACCTGATTTTGTTTGGGCGCAAAGGTTTTATACCAGATGTGAAGTCTTTCAAAACCGACTACTGAGTGTTTTTCTGTTTTTTGGAAAGCTTGTTTGCGCAGGTAGGCATCCATAAAACGCGCTGCTTTTTTGCCGTGTCCAACGGCAACGGTGACAGTACGTTCGCTGGGCACCATATCGCCTCCGGCGAAAATACCCTCAGCACCCGTCATCATATCAGCACCAACATTCACCGTACCATCTGCATCGAAAGACATGCCGGGGATATTTTTCAGAAAGCCCGTGTCCGTTTCCTGGCCAAGTGCGAGAATGAGTGCATCGGCTTCCAGGGTCTCAAATTCGCCCGTTCCTTCAGGTTTGCCTTCCTCATTGACGCGCATGAGTTCCACCGTAATGGTATTTTCGTTTATCTCCTTGATGGTGCGCAACCAATTGATCTTCACCCCTTCAGCCAGTGCTTCGTCCGCCTCAAAAGCATGGGCAGGCATGTGTTCGCGGTCTCGACGGTAGATGATAAGCGGTTCGTAACCCAGTCGTTTGGCCACCCGGGCCGCATCCATAGCCGTATTGCCGCCGCCGTACACCGCCACTTTGCGACCCAATTTGGGCGCTTGTCCGGCCTCGGTGTCTTTCAAAAAAGTGAGCGCATCCAGGATTTGACCTGCATCCCGGGCAGGAATGTCTATTTTCTTAGACAGGTGTGCGCCAATAGCAATAAAAACGGCATCAAAGTCGCCCGCTGTTTTTTCCTGTGCCACATCAGCCACTTTGTGATTAAGCCGAACCGTGATGCCCATGTTGACTACACGTTGGATCTCTGCGTCCAGCACGTTTCGGGGAAGGCGGTACGCTGGAATTCCGAAGTGCATCATACCGCCAAGCATGGGCCCGGCCTCTCGAATTTCCACTTCATGCCCTGCGCGATGCAAATGATAAGCTGCCGAGATCCCGCTGGGACCGCCGCCGATGATGAGTACTTTTTTACCAGAAAGGATTGGATTGAACTGTATTTGCCAGTCCTCTTCCAGGGCTTTGTCACCCAAAAAACGTTCTATAGCGTGAATGCTTACGGGCGTGTCAATATGCGTCCGGTTGCAATGATCCTCACAAGGGTGATAGCAGACCCGACCATGAACGGCAGGCAAGGGGTTTTCTTCCACGAGCTTTTGCCAGGCTTCTTCATACCGCCCTTCTTGCGCGAGGCTCAACCAGGCCTGAATGTTTTCTCCGGCAGGGCAGGCATGGTTGCAAGGTGGAAGCATATCCACATAAACGGGAATTTTAGAACGAAGCGCTCCTGTTCCCTCCCCATGCGCCTGAAGGTCGGAGGGGCGGGCGATGTCATTATATTGTGTCAGCATAGCTTACAAATTGAAGACGATCAAATCCATTGGATTCTACATATCCATATATATTTCAAATCCATCACCGAAAGTCCCGTGATTCCATAGGGTGGCGAATGACCGCGCTCATCCTGGTAGTTGATCTTCCTCAACACCATAAGATTTGTGCTCATGCATTCTATTAAGCGCTTGGAAATAAATAAAAGGAATCTCCCCGACAAATGCAGTGTTGGCGCACAGAATTTGCGCTACTTTAGCGGACACAAAAACGAAATCCTATACGCCTATGAATCTCAATAAACACTCATTTTTGGTGGCGCTATTCTGCACCCTGTGTTATCTGCTTCCCGCTCAAAACATCCTGATCTCTTTTACCCAAAACGACACCCTCCATGTCTGCAACACCGATACCTTTCTGATAACGGTTCAAAACAACCATGCAGCCTTGCTTACCGGAGCTTCCCTTACGGTGAGTTTGCCTACTGGTCTGATGTATATCGCAAGCACCGTGGTGGGGGCCGGCCAGCAGAATATTTCAAACCTTTCGGCACCCATTTTCGGGCTGCCTGATGTCCCTGCCAACCAATCCGTTACGATAAGGATAGTGGTCAATGCCGATTGCGACGCTGCCAATGCACTCGATGCCGGGCAACAGTTTTTTGCCAGTCTTGCTGTGTTCTCAGCGCTTGGAAACGCACAATTCAACACGCCGCCCATCAAGGTCGAAACGGGTGCGATCCTGATCCAAAGTGCCAGCCCTTTGGTGCTGATCGGCGAGATAGGCGACACCCTGCTGCGCACCATTTGTGTCACCAATACCAGAATTGGAAAAATCAGCACCCTTCATTTTGACGACAGCCACCAGGAAGGTTTCGAGGTTTCCGTGGCGGGTTCGAGCAGTCAGACCAATAATCCGACCTTGTTTTCTGCTGAATTTGACGGTAGTTTTTTTGAGTCCGTAGGCAATGGTGATTTTTGGCTGGATCAGGATGAATCGATTTGTTTCACCGAACTGATCATCATCACTTCTTGTGGCATCCCCACGTTTACCAATACCTCGGTGTTGCAGGTGGGTTGGGGCTGTGGCGGCGAAGTGTGCCGCTATGACAGCCAGACCGTATTTTTGGAGATCCTGCCATCCACCAACGTACCTGAACTTGTATTTGAGCCAATATGGGCCCCTCCTACCGACTATTGTGGAAATACCCCTGCGGTAATGGGATTTAAAATCAGGAATACAGGAAGCGCAAATGCAAAAGATATCCTGCTGAACCTGAGCCTCACCGATGGACTAACAGAGACTGGGGTTGTGAGCAATTCATTCCGAATTGCGACAACAACTGGTAGTACGTCCATCACCCCGAGTGTAACCACGCCCACTTTTTTACCTGCATGCAATCTTTCGGTAGTACGCGATGGGTCATTTGTAATTAAGCTCATTGCGGCGGGAGATTCGCTTCAGTTCTTGTTTGATGTCATTACATGTGTGGAACAATGTGAAGCGGTAGAGCCTGAATTCCGGATCGACTATTTTTTCAGAAAGGAATGCCCCGTGAATGGCTTTGTATCTGGCAATGAACTGATTATACATAATGAAGCGTATTTTGTGCAGGGCGATGTAAAGGCCCTCATAGGCATGTGTCTGGATAGTGGTCAGACCTACCCTTTTTTCTACGTAGCGGTGGGCAAATACCTTCAGGAAGAAGGTTTCTGGCATCTCGAGCTCGATCTGCCCATAGGGATCAGCTTCGAGGATTCCTGCGGGATGCTGCTGGGGAACAATGCTCCGGTGCTGTTTGAGACCACTCCATTGCCAAACGGCGGGCAAAATGTTCGCCTCGCCTGGGCCACTCCACTCGCTTTTGATTCGCTTTCAATGGATTTTTGTCTGCGATACGAATGCGATACGAACATCGTATGTATACCGCCCCCGCAAACGCCCAATGGTGGGATCGTTTATACGGAATATTGTTGTTTAGTCCGAATGAATGATGCTACATACTGGTCTCCTGCGTTGAATTCGCTCCAGGAATGTGCCATCAATGACTGCCATGAAAACCTGCTGGCGGTAAACCGAAGCTGTGTTCCAGGAGATACCCTATCTGGCGATGTAGCAGGTATTGACCTGACGGATACCATACCCGGTCTTCGCGATTGGTGGAATGTTTACCGGTTGAATCTGGGTTATCGGGATGATAACGACGACCGAAATGGTGATTTACCCTTATCGCCCCCTTCCAATATTGTCCGTCGTGACCGTTTTCTGGCCGGCGACACGCTGCGGGTGGAATATTGTGGCGTAATAGATTCTGCCGTCATGGTCGACACCATTTCGCGGGCGATCTGGCACGAGATCGTGCGCAGCGATATGGACCTCAATGGCAATGATACCTTCCCCACCTTTTTAGCACAAAATGGCTTTGTTGATTCGACTAGAGTTCGTTGGATTTCCAATTCCTTTCGTGTGCGTTATGCCGATGGTACGGAAGCGAGTTGTTCCTGGAATAGTCCTTTGTATACGAATGATAAAAATTACTACCAGTTCGTCCCACCAAACTCCTTCCCACTTGAGCCGATCGATGAAGTCGCCACCGAAAAATTCTACTTTTTGTATTCCTTGCCGGATATGTTCTCCAATGGCTGCATTCCTAAACCCGTGCTTGAACTGGGCGATTCCATCTTCATTTACACGGATTTTAAAATTGATGTCAATTTCAAACCAGGTTCCACCAATAACCCCGATCCCCCCCTGGTAGGATTCAGAACTGCTACCAGTCCCGGCGGAAATATTTATGCCTGGAATAATCAGCCCTACCAACACCTCCAATATTCTGGATGGAAAAAATCGCTCGCACCCAATACCCACAGCATCAAGCCCTGCGACAACTCTGTGGAAGTCAAGCAATTCCGTTATTCGATGCGTATTGCCCGGGAAAACATGTTTCCCTTTGAGGTGCGCCCGCTGGCATGGATATCAGACTATCGTCAAACCGTGCCCCCAGGCCTTGAGCTGGCTTCAGCAACGTTAGACTATCTCACCTTACAAGACAGTGTGCCCTTTTATAGCAACCTGATCTTGCCCTTTGCGCATTCGCCGGGATTTTTGGACATAGATTTTGCGCCCGCTTTTGCCGACCCCCTGGATGAGGGCTTTACCCTGCGCAGTAAGTTGACGTTCAAAGCTAATTGTCAATTCAATAGTCCGGACACCTCGAAGCAATACGTAGAAACGGGCTTCTTTGGTTGCCTGAACGGCGACCAGATGACTGCCCTCGATTCGATTAAAAATGCCATCGGCTTCTTTTCCAATACGCCAAGATTACAACTGCTTACAGGGGACAGTGTGGTGTTCTCGCCCTCGGAAACTTTTGAAATTGATTTTGATTTAAAAAATCTGGTGATCCCGCCTGCACTCGCTGCCTGGATCGCTGTGGTATCGCCTTCTGGCCTGGCAAGTGATATTGAGTTGTTTCAAATGCCTCAAAATCAGTCGATCACCGGGCTAAATAACTTCTTTAACATAGGACCCATCAATGGATTCAGTCAAAGCGGTTTTCGACTGAGGGGTAAAAATGTATCTTGCGAAACCGACTCGCTACTCCTGATATTCGGATGGAACTGTACGCCGGCTTCAGGTCTTGCCGATATTGGTTGCGGGCGCGATACTTTTTTGATCAAACTCAATGTAGACCGACCTGAACTGGAATTGGATGTATGGTCAGAGCCTGGCTTGCTGACACTCTGCGATACTTCGGATTGGTTTGAATTCGAAATTTACAATGCCAAAATCGGGTATGCCTTCGATCTGGAAGCCTCGGTTAAACTGCCGCAAGGGCTGAACATTGTCCCCGGATCTTGTCAGATCTCGTATCCTGAAGGCGCTCCATGGGTCAACATTCCTGATCCGACCATGGTCACTGGCAATCTTTTCCAATGGGCAATGAACGACATCCTCCCAGCAATGGTCGCCGGTGGTTTGCCCGGGGTAAACTTCAATCCACAAAACTCCTTCCACATCCGTTTCAAAACCATCGCGGAGTGCGGCTTTGTGGCCAACACCCCGATCATCTACGGGACCACGGGGATAGAACCTTGTGGCCGTAAGACCAATGTGCTGAATAAGCCTGGCGATCCGATCAAGATCTTTGGGCTTAACCCAACGTATGGTGTCCAGCTCAGCCTCCAACCGATTGGAATTCCGGGTGTTGCCTGTGGAGCAGCGCAGGAATTTTCCGTGAGTTTGAATATTCTGGGGACTCCAGCCGTGGGCGACAGTGTATATATTTTGTTGCCACAAGGCGTGTCGTTCTTTTTCAATTCCTACACTCCCGGCCAAAACGCGCCAGCCGGACCGCCAACGCTGAATGCTCAGGGGTTTCAGCTTCCATTGCCTATTTTACCAGGTGGTGGCACGATGCAGTTTAGTTTTAAAGTGGAGCTTGGTGCTGCTGCCGGCTGCACGGATCAAATTATAGCGGCACAAACCCGTGTAAAATCAGTGGCTTTTTGTCAAAGTCTGGGCGCACCTTGCGATGTGTATATTTCTACCGGGGAGGCTACTTTTAACCTGGATATCGACCACCCACAACTGGCGGCAAGTAATGCCAACCTGTTCATAACGAACGGACAGGTGAGTGGAAGCATCACCATCACCAATATCGGCGCCATCGCTGCCAACGGAGCAACCGTGCAGATCTGGCAAGATGCGGACGGAAACGGTACACTTTCCGCAAATGATGTTATGCTAAATACCTTTCAAACTTTGACAAGCATAGCATCTGGTGCATCTGTTCAATTGTCAGGGATCCTAGACGGCCTTGATTCCACACAGATTTGCGGTTTGTTGTTCGTGCTTCCTGCGGAGGAAAACTGTGCCTGCGATGATCAGATCTTCTCTTTTGATAAAATAGATTTGACGCATACCCCTTTGAATTTCTGCGGGTTAAGCCCGGTTTCATTGGGGGTTCCTTCGCAAGCAGGCTTTATTTACCTCTGGCAACCATCGTCGGGTTTAGCCTGTGCTACTTGTCCCAATACGGTTTATACCCCCGATCCTAGCACACCGCCTAATGTAGCACAGACGCTGACCTTAGTAGAAAGTTCGGTCGGTTGTACTGTGACCCACAGCTTTGAAATAACATTTGGTGCGGCGGCGGCAGTGATCACCGGAAATGCTTTGCTCTGTGAAGGGACTAGCACCACTCTGCTGGCCACCCCTGCTGGTTTGGGTTACCTTTGGGAAGGTCCGGGCATTCAGGATCCGGCGCAGCAAGCGCAAACTGTGCTGGCCACAACCAGCAGCACCTACGCCGTCACCATCACTTTCCCCAATGGCTGCACAGCGATTGATTCCCTGGAAATTGACGTATTGAACGCGGACACATTGCAATTAGCGGGATTGACCACCTGCGCTGGCGACTCTGTTGATGTATTCGGAACTTTGACCGCCACGGCAGGCACTTATCAAATGGTACTGGAAAATGTGAATGGCTGTGATAGCACGATCGTCCAGTCCCTGACAGTTTTGCCTGAACCCATTACGGAAGAACAACTGGTGTTTTGTTTTGGAGACTCCTTGCTGGTTTTCGATAGTATGTTCACCGAAAGCGGACAGATTTCTCAAATATTTTCCACGATCAATGGCTGCGACAGCGTACATATTGTAAATGTGATAGAGAAGGATTCGCTGATTCTTGCGCCCGTGGACACCATTTTTGGGAGTTACGGGCAAATCATAACACTCACAGGACCAAACGGTTACATCACGTACATCTGGCAACCAACGCCTACCCCACCCTGCCCGAATTGCCCCAGTGTAACATACCCGGCGGACGCTGCCGGATATCAGGAATATTTGCTGAGGGTAGCAGACCTGGACGGCTGTTCGGGAGTCTTGTTGTTCCGGGTTGTGGTGGGCTCACCTTGTTCAGCGGATAGCCTGGATATACCCAACGCATTCACGCCCAATGGCGATCAGAAAAACGATGTATTCCGCGTAGTGGCGCACGAAGGCTCCGAAGTGATCAGCAGTCTGGAGATTTACGACCGTTGGGGAGAAAAAGTGTATGAAAACCAAGGGAATGCGTTCTGGGATGGCACAATCGACGGTCAGCCTGCGCCTTCAGATGTTTATGTTTATATTGTAAAAGTTACCTGTGGCGAATTGGTGGGTAAACGCGTGGGCGATGTGACCTTGTTGCGGTAGCTCGAATTTTGGAATTAGCGAATTAAAATTGGAATACTTCGCCCCATGTCAAAATTCATACCCTCCTCCTTAATTGCATATTGGCTTTGTGCCGTGTTGCTCATTGCAGCTTCTGTGGTTTATTACCCAAAATGGGAAAAACCAAATGCCGAAGCGACCATTAGCTGGGACGTGTCCGGATATTATCTTTATTTACCGGGAGCCTTGATTTACAAGGACTTGAAACATCTGAAATGGTGGGAGGCGATCCATGCAAAATATCATCCTGGCCCGGGTATGGGTCAGGCATTTCAACATCCTTCGGGCAATTGGGTATTGAAATACCCCATGGGTCAGGCCCTGCAATTCCTGCCCTGGTTTGCCACGGCACACTTACTTGCTGAACCGCTGGGGTATCCCGCAGATGGTTTTTCGCGACCATATCAGGCCGCTATTAGTTGGGGTAGTTTGCTCGTCGCACTCCTGGGGCTTTGGTATTTTCGGAAGGTTTTAAAGGAGTATTTTTCAGACCAAATAGTATCCATTGTTTTGATCTGCGTCGTATTCGGCTCCAACTATCTGGAATATGCCAGCATAACGGGAGCCATGACGCATAACTGGCTTTTTACTCTGTATTCCCTAATGATCTTCAGCACGATACAGTTTTATCGACGCCCTTCTTTTGGCTGGGCAGCACTCATTGGCCTGCTTGTCGGTTGGGCAACCATAACCAGGCCGACGGAAATAATTGCTGGAATCATCCCGGTCTTTTGGGGGATAAATTCCTGGTCGACCATGAAGGCTCGCTTTAGTTTTTTGGTCAATAGTTTCCCTAAAATCACCCTTTCGGCAATCTGCGGCGGCGCCCTGATATTCCTCCAGTTAGCCTACTGGAAATACGCTTCGGGCGAATGGATCGTGTACAGTTATCAGGATCAAACCTTTAGCTGGTTTCCGCCACATATCGAAGACGTGCTTTGGAGTGCGCGGGCAGGATGGTTGGTATATTCGCCCATGATGCTCTTTGCGGTGATCGGAATTTTTATGCTTCGCAAACGCTTGCCTGAAGTTTTTCCAACCGTATTCTGCTTCAGTATGATTGCGCTCTACATTACCTCGGCTTGGGATATTTGGTGGTACGGGGGCAGTCTTGGGCAACGCGCCATGGTACAGGCGTATCCGTTGTGGGGATTTGGATTGGGGGCGTTTTGGGTTTGGGTTTCAGGACGATCCTGGAGAAAATGGGTGTTTGTTCCACTGGCCGGGATTTGCATTTATCTCAATCTATGGTGGAGTCATCAGGCCCATTTGGGCGGACTTTTTGTGGGCGAACAGATGACCCGGGCGTACATGTTGAAAGTTTTAGGACGATTTGACGTAGACCGCGACAATCTGAAATTGTTGGATACCCGGGAGGAATTCAAAGGGGGGGAAAGAAGGAATGTCCGGGAAATATTAGCCCAAAATTTCGAGATTGACACTACCGGCATTGCGTCGGCAGAAGCGCCCATTTCAGGAACAAAATCCATGATTATCAAAGAGTTTTCGCCAGAATTTGAGTTACCTGTAAAATCAGGCGAAAAAGGCTGGCTTCGCGCTTCCTGCACTTTCCGATCCGACCCAAAAGAATGGGAAACCTGGCGGATGACCCAGTTCATTGTGCGCTTCAGTATGGGCGGCAAAATCGTAAAAGAACGTGCCATTCGCTTGCAACGCCATGTGGATGGGAATGAGCCAAAGGCCGTTTTCTTTGATACACGCCTGCCTGATCAGTCTTTTGACCACGTATTGATCTATTTCTGGAATCCGGGAAGCAATACTATTTTGCTCATAGACGACCTAAAAGTTGAGTTATTTGAGTGATATTGCTCCATTTTGGCCTAGCCTGGAGAATATCATTGGATGGAACACGTTTGACATGGATGAGACACGGATTTTTAAATTCCCGAAATAATAAAAATCCGTGTCTCGTATGTTCCCTGATCCCATGTTCCCCATCCCTCCCCTATTTCCCCAACAACCGAAACATATTCTTCTTATACGCCTCCACGCCCGGCTGATCAAATGGATTGACACCCAATAGATAACCGCTTACCGCACAGGCCTTTTCAAAGAAAAAGAACAACTGGCCAAGGTAGTAAGGCGTGGCTTCAGGAATGGTAATGGTCAGGTTCGGAACACCACCGTCAATGTGCGCCATACGCGTGCCTTCGGCGGCTTTTTTGTTGATATAATCGAGCGATTTTCCCGCGAGATAGTTCAGTCCATCGAGGTCATCCTCGGATTTAGGGACGAGCAATTCCGGTTGCGGGCGCTCGATCTCCAACACCGTTTCAAAAATCGTTCTACGTCCATCCTGAATATACTGCCCCATAGAATGCAGGTCAGCCGTAAAGCCCACCGAAGCCGGGAAAATGCCCTTGCCGTCTTTGCCTTCGCTTTCGCCGTACAGTTGTTTCCACCACTCGGCGATGTAGTGACAACGCGGCTCGTAATTGGCCAGGATTTCGATTTCTTTCCCTTTGCTTCTCAATAGGTTGCGCAAGGCGGCGTATTGATAGCAGGCATTTTCAGCAAAAGGTTTTTTGTACGCGATGCGGGCATCAGCTGCGCCGCGTAAAAGTGCATCGACGTCAATACCGGCTGCAGCAAACGGTAAAAGCCCAACAGCAGTCAGCACGGAGAAACGCCCGCCCACGTCATCGGGCACCACGAAAGTTTCATAACCTTCACGGTCTGCCAGCGTTTTTAAAGCGCCACGTGCTTTATCTGTTGTGGCATAAATGCGCTGCGAAGCAGCTGCTTTACCATACTTCTCTTCCAATTTCTGTTTAAAAATGCGAAAGGCAATGGCCGGTTCTGTGGTCGTCCCTGATTTCGAGATCACATTGACCGAAAAATCCCGGTCACCGATCGCTTCCAGCACCTGATTGTGGTAATCAGCACTGAGATTGGTTCCGGCAAACACTATATCAAAGTGCTTTTTCCTTCCACCGCGAATGGGGAGCGCTGGCGTTGGCTGACAAAATTCAAGTCCGGCCTTGGCGCCCAGGTAAGAACCTCCAATACCAACGATCACCAGCACTTCACTCTGTTTTCGGATGCGTTTGGCGGCCGCTTTGACGCGCTTGAACTCCGCGCGGTCATATTTGATGGGTAGATCGAGCCAACCAAGAAATTCATTGCCGGGGCCCGAACGGTTTTCCAGTAGTTTGGCGACGGTGTTTACCAGAGGTTCTATTGCGGAAATTTCTTCAGGAGAGACGAACTTTTGGGTTGATGCGTAGTCAAATGAGATCATTTTATCCAATTGAATTTCAATGCTTTAATAGTGTTTGTATGTATTTTAAACCGTTCATCCATTCGTAAACCCAACAGCCATATCACGGTGCCATCGCCATTGACCAACAGCCACACCTCCTCCTTTTCAAACCGGGTCAGTTTTTGATTGGTGAAAAAATCCTGTAGTTTTTGGCTTTTGCCCTCCATACCCAATGGCTGAAATGAATCTCCCGCCTGCCAGTGGCGCAAATGTAGGGGGAACTTCAATTGGTCTGCATCCACAGTGATGGATTGGTGGTCGGCGAGGTGGTGATGGGTGGATTGGTGATGGGTGGATTGGTGAGTGGTGGATTGGGGATTGGTGACTGGCATCAGGAAAATTCGGGAGCCGTCGGGGAGGCTGACCATAAGATCATCCTCCTGAATCAAGATCGGAGATAAATGGTTTTCACCAGGCGATCCCGAGTCAGGGTCACTTTGATCCTTATGCCTGAGCAGGATCTCAGTTCGATCATTGAGGAGTTTCCAGCCTTTTTCGCTGTTTAATTCTAGTCCGATATGATCGATACTTTCAGCCAGTTGTCGTGCCTGCTCCGCATCAAAACCGTAGGGTTTAAGCAGTTGGCGAAGAGCTTGTTTGGGCGACGGAAGTTGGGTGAGTTTTTGTTTTTGAATGGATAAGGTCGTAGAATTGGCCGCCTGATTTGAAGCCTGGCGATCCATTTGCAACCAATTGTTCAACAAAAATGCCAGGTTGTCCTCTGCTTCGCCGATCCGATCAATGTTTCGCTCCGCAGTCCGCAGGAAATTCGGATTAAGTTCTTCCAGGCGTGGAAACACATGGTGGCGCACAAAATTTCTCGCATAATCGTCTGAAGCATTGCTGCTGTCCTCATACCAGGTGATCTCGTGAATGCGGGCATATTCCAAAATTTCGGCCCTGGTGGCAAAAAGTAAGGGGCGGATCAATTTCCCGGTTTCCGGAGCAATGCCTGTC
>JAUSMG010000083.1 GCA_030645295.1 Saprospiraceae bacterium
AATCTTTGCCAGACAAGGAGTTGATTCTCAGCATTTTCCTCTCGGTTGAGTTGGCGGGCCGTGACGCCGATGGGCACAAATTGTCCGTCATAGGAGTGACAACCCTTGCATTGGTTGAGGTTTGGGACAATGTATTCGATGCTTTGTTTTTTGCCTTTTTCATCGATCCAGGCGACCGGAAAACTGGCCCCTGCCACTTCCAAAAAAGCGTCGGTTTGTTCGGCATTCCAAAGGTACTCAAGTGCTTTCCAGCCCTTCTCGTCTTTGATTAAAAGTCTGGTTTCCAATATCTTACGACCTTTTTCGGGTGCGCGGGCATCGTTCCAGTAAAAGAAGTTTTTGATAATAACGGCCCCTGTGGAAAACGCAAAGGCCTGTTCCGCATCATATTCCATCTGCTGTCCCACCGGCAAAAATATAAAGCGTGCCTTTTCGGCATATTCGCTGAAAAGCGGGGCGTTCACTTCATAAGGGAAAACGTTGGATGCGGGGGAGAGGTCGGATATTTTTCCTGTAAAAAAGGCATAGTCGGAGAGACGGGGTTTTGCTTCAGCTTTCTGTAGTTGTTCCAAATTTGACAACATATTAAATGTTGTCAAATTTTCACCCCCGCCCAGCATCGCCACTGCAACCGACAAAAGCACACTGATTTTAAAATTCGCAGTCATAAGGCTGGATATTTTTGCTGATCTTATCTTTAAAAAGCCCAAGTTTGTCCGCACGGATATTGGCGAAAGTGCCGTTTTCATTGTTCCGGATGCAGATCTCGTACCCGGGCTTCAGTTTTCCACGACCATCAAGCCAGTCGGGGTTTTGAATGCCGTCGTACAGGATATGCGGCACCTTTTTGCCAAATTTCCACCAAAAAATAAAGCCAAGCTTGCTTTTCCAGCTCGGCATCCGCTTGCCCATGGAATAGATATTGTCGTGTATAAAAATTCGTGAGGGATAAGGATTGTAGTCTTTGTCCTTAATGGGCGTTTCGGTAATGAAATAACTCACGATGACCGTGGAGGCCGTTTTGTTGTCCCAGATCTTATTGTTAAAAACCTCTACATCGTTGGTGGCGAGGATCATCACGCCGGTGCCGGGCGGCACTTTTCCCACAATGTTTCCCTTGGGTGCGAAGTTTCGGAAGTTGTTGCGCGTTACGAGGTTGTTGTGGACCTTGACATGGCCACCGCGTTTTTTGGGCAGGTCGGGTAGGTCGAATACCAGGATTCCGCCCGTGTTGTCGTAGGCTTTGTTTTTCCAGACCCAGGCGTTGGTGGTATTCTCAATTTCTATGCCTGCCACGTTCCATTTTGCCACGCAGTCCGTCACCCAAACCGAATCGGATTGGCCGACATAGATGCCGGCGTCGGATGCGCCAATGGCGGTACAGCGTTCTATGCGGACGTTTTGGCATTGCACCGGATAAAGGGCGTAGGAGCCATTGGAGGCTTTGGGCTTTCCCGTCCATTGAGCAGTGATGTCGCGGAAAGTCAAGCCTTGCACCTGCTGCGTTTTGATGAGATCGCCTTTGGAGTCTTCGATCGTAAAGTGCTCCAGCACAATGTTTTCGGCATTGGTGACCTTGATTCCCTCAGCGCCTTGTTTTTGATCTTTAAACGAGAGTACCGTTTTACCCTGTCCGGCGCCGCGTATGGTGACGTTCTTTTTTGCATCCAGCCAAAGTGTGTTGGAAAGCGAGATCGTACCTTCCGGGAATTCGACCGTAGCGCCATCCTCCGCCAATATAAGTAGCGTCTGGAGCTGTTTTTCAAGATCTGGCTGGGCAGATATCGCATTGGCCATGGCCAGCATAAGTAAAGTCAAATAAACTCGTAGCATGGATGTGTTTCTTTTGGTCAAATATAGGGGGGGCGGTTCTTTGAAGTTAATAAATAGTTGGGCAGTGAATGAACCTCTACCGCATCAATATCTGCTTAAAAAGCCTTTTCCTTTTATATAACCATCTTTCATACATTTGCCTTCACAAATTCTACGAAGCATGAAAACCCATTTGCCCGTTCTTTTCTCCCTCACACTCCTCCTGGCAACGGCTTGCAACAGTGCCAGAACCATTAGCGGGGAGGTCAATTTTATCTCCGCTCCCGAACCCGGTACTGTACTCGTCAGTGCCGGCGGATACGGTCCCACCAAGCCACAGGCCATCTCGAACGCCGAAGCAAATGCATTCAGCACCTTGATTTTCAAGGGCCTACCCGGATCGCAGCAGCAATTGCCAATGCTGACCGATGAAGCCGCTTCCCGCAAACAACACAGCGCATATTTTGACCAATTCTTCAAGGGCGGCTACAAACCGTTTATGATGTTATCGGAAGCACAATCCACTTACGCTGCAGGACGCAAAGGGCGCAAAAACATTACCCAACGGGTTAAGATCAATGTGGATGCGCTACGACGCGATTTAGAGATCAATGGCATTACCCGCAAGTTTGGCCTTTGATCCATTTCTTTTTGTAACTACTATCTCATAAAATATGTTTAGAAAACACATTTTCACCCTCCTCTTTATGGGGTTGGTTTACAACACGGTTGCCCAAGATTCCAAGCCTGCGACGGAAGCGCCCAGAACCATTCAACCCAGCATTATGGTGATTCCTTTTGCCCGGGAAAACCAGGACATGCGAAAGGTGCTGGAGAACGATATCAACCTCCGGGTGGCCGTAACCAAAGTCAAGGAAGGTTTTGACAAACGTGGTTTTTCAACCGTTGACTTTGTTGCCAAAAGCAAGCTGGTAAACAACGACAAAGCAATGGAAATGAACAACTTGTCGTCCTTAAAACAACAAATCATCGAACTATCCGGGGCTGATATTTATGTGGAAACTGAAGCGAATGTCAATCGTACCGATGGCGGCAACAGCATCACTGTAATCGTAACTGCCTACGACGCCTTTAGTGGCCTCTCCCTGGCCAATAAAGTGGGCAATTCGCCAAAATTCTATACGGACAATTTTGAAAAACTGGCCGAGAAGGCAGCGGAAAGCATCATCGAGGATTTTTTGAACACGATGCAATCCAAATTCGACGAGATCGTGAAAAATGGCCGCATCGCTGCGCTGAATATCACTTTCTCCGAAAACGCTACCACGGATATGGATACTGAAGTCGGCGACACCGGCCAAATGTTTTCGGAATTGATGGAAAAATGGCTTGAAGAAAACACCTTCAAAGGCTATTTCCACTTGCAAGGCGTCACTGCAACCAAGATGATCGTCGATGAGCTCAGGCTTCCATTTCAGGACGCCAACGGCAACAACTATCGCCCAACAAAATTCGCTGCCGAACTTCGCAACTACTTGAAAAAGATGGGTTTCGAAAGCACACGGGATGTTCAGGGAAGCAAAATTTTTATCACCATCAATTAAACTCCAATGATCAAACCAGCCTATATACTCCTTTTTGCATTGCTCACCACCAGCCTTTCGGCCCAGGAAGCCACTCCTATTCCGATCCTGCTCGCCCAAACCACCCTCGGAAAAGATCTGTCCTACAGCAACCGCGACCGTATTGACCGCCAAATACTCTCGGCACTGGAAGTCGGCGATGGGGCGAACAACCAATTCTCCGTATTCGTTATCCGGCCTGCACTGGATATTTTTGAGCAAGGTAAAATTGAGGGACTCAAAACCCAATTGACGGTAAAACTCAATCTTCAACTCAAACTAACCAACGCCATGACCGGAGCGGTGCTGGCGGTGCAAGACGTCAAGGCGTCCGGCGCCGGGAACAACCTGGATGAAGCCGTAAACCGTGCACTTCAAACCATGCGCCGTGATAACCCTGCCCTGAGTAAAGCGATCAAAACGTTCCGCCAAAAGATTTCGGACCATTACATCGTGCAATGTTCCAATGTCAATACTTCTGCCACTGAACTGGCCTCGCAGAAAAAGTACCGTGAAGCTTTTGCGATGCTGCATTCGGTGCCGCAAGGCACGGCTTGTTTCCAGGAGGTTTCCGCAAAAAAACTGGAATACTTTGATCTGGTACAAACTGCTGAATGTCAGAATAAAATGAGTCGCGCAAACGCCGCCGTGGCAGCCAATGATTTTAAGACAGCGCTTCAAATCCTCAGCCAAATTGATGCCAATGCACCCTGCTTTGGGGAAGCCAAAACGGCCATTGCGGCCATTGAACCCAAGGTGGATGAAAACCTGAAGACCAACTATGAATGGCTTTTCAGTTTTTACAAGGAGGGCAAAGCCGCTGAAACGGCCCGTTGGAATGCAATGACCGCCATGGGATTGCTCTATTTGTCAGAAAATAAGAAGTGTGTTTTGGTCGAGAGGTGAATGATGAATGATGAATGATGAATGATGAATGATTTAAAGGTTAATACGGATATCGCAAAATTTCAATAGATGAAAAAAATGTTTTTTTTAATGCTGCTTTTTGCAGCACAGAGTCTTTTAGCCCAAAATTCCAAAACCTCGATTTGGGTCGCTCCATTGGAAAGTGACAACCCTTCCACCTTGACTTTTTCCAAGGAAGCCCGCAGTGAAATTGTGGAATCCTTTGTCAAATTCGGAAGTTTTTCTGTAGTTGATCGTGAAGCCACTCAGCTCGTTCAACAAGAATTGGAGTTGCAAAAATCGGAGGCTTTCATGGATGGAAAAGTGGTAGAACAAGGCAAAGCCGTTGGAGCAGAATTCATCGCTAAAGGCTATTACCATTCAAAAGAGGGGAAGTTTGTGCTAAAGATCGTGGATGTCTCGACAGGCAATACGGTGGAGACAGACGAATACAAAATGGATTTTTTTGCAGCAAACTACCGTAAACACCTCCGCAAAATGGTTTATCGGATAGCCAACCGGTGGCTAAGCGGTGCAAAAATCACGGTAATGCGTTCACTTGAAGATAAGGGCGAATCTACCCAGCGCGTATTGCTGGCCGGTGGAAGTGGCAAGGGTCTGAAAGTAGGCACCATGCTGGAGGTCTTTATCATTGAATTGGAAGAAATAGACGGTGAGTCGCTCGAGCGTTTTGCTGCAATCGGTAAAATGAAAGTAGATCGGGTGGAGAATGCCAATTTCGCCAATGCCAAAGTACGTTCCGGTGAAAAAGAGATATTCAGGCATTTTGCGGCAAACAAAAAACTCTACTGCCGAATCGTTCAAAACTAAGCTGACCCATCCATGACACGAATTTTTATTCTCCTTCTACTCGCGCTTTCTTTTACAACCAAACTTACCGGCCAATTCGTGCAAGGCGATGACCCGCTTGGCCGACCTTATCGGCCCATTGTGGGGGTACTGAATGCTGATGTAGCGCCCGGTATTCCAGCCAAAGTAGCAGAGCAGATCTCTATTTCCTTTACAAACGGCCTGAAGAATCTTGGTGGTGCGTTCCCGCCTTATGAAGTGGTGAACAAGGACCAACTTTCAAAGGCTGTAGATATGATGAAACGTGGATTGTCTGCCCAGGAATTAAGAACCACCAAATTCTGGGATGATATGGTCGGCGCGCAATATTTGCTCCGGCTCGATATCAATAGTTTTGAGATCGGTGTAGACGAGGATTCTATTTACGATGAAAAAAAGAAGTTTGTTCGCGTTGATCGATTTCGGGTGGCTTCCGCCAATCTAACCGCCCGTCTGGTGGACGTGGCCACCTCTAAAGTCCTGATGTTCAATAATTTTGACGCTAGCGGTACGACCAGGGGCTTCGAAGAATACAAAACACAGACTGACTCCGCACGGGCCGTAATGCAGCTCAACAAACAGATCAGGGCTTATGGCAATGGCATGATCCACAACGTGGTCGCCGGGGCCGCAACCATCACCTCCATTTATAAAGAGAACAAAGGAAAGGCCGAGGAAGTTATCCTCAACAACGCGCCCATCATAGTTCCAAACCGGGAAGATGGACTCCATGTGTATGCTGTTCTGAAAACCTATACCTCGAATGGTCAGATCTTTCGGGACGTGGAAAAAGTCGGCGAAATCAACAAAGGCAAAAACTTTCAGATCTCCCTCCGAAACTTTGAAGTACGCAAAGGCGAAAAAAAGATAGCCGAACATATCATTGCGGGAACAACCCTGATCTGTACTTCCGGCGGTTTCCCAATTGGTCCATTTGCACCATCTGAAGCCCGCTCGAGCCTTGCTTTACAAGCCTTTAAAAATACGGCCGCTGCTCCGGCTAAGGTGCAGCGTATATTGCAAGATATTCTTTCTGAAAATGCTGCCCGTAACCCACTTTTGCTCGACATCGTAGACCGGGAAATTTACGACCTGATTCAGAAAGAGCGAGAAATGCAACAGCAGACCCGGTCTGATGCCACCCAGGCGGGAATTTCCTTTGGCAGCAACTTTTTCCTAAACATCGATTTACTTGATTTTAGAAAAGCCAGCACCCTAAAATACAAGACGATAACTGAAACCAAGCCGGTTGCGCCTGTAGCTAAAACTGCACCAGCCCCTGTCACCAAATCAGATAAAATAGTGGAACCTGGTAGCGGTAAAAACACTAAATTACAGAATCCTCCGGCAAAAGACAAGATCAATCCATCTACAAATTCAGCCCCTGCAGCCGCCCCCGCCCCTGCTCCGGTTGAAAAGATCACCAAAACCATCCCCGACAAGTACGAAGCTAAAGCCACTGCAAAACTGAATGTCAGCCTTGTAAGTGTACAAACGGGTGAAGTTGTTTTTGCCAATGCCTATAGCTTGTCCGGGGAAGGCACTATCGCTTACAATAAGGATAAATTTGACCGGGTGCGCAGCGAAGAAATGGCCTTTCGCAACCTGGCTACAACGGTATCAGGCCTTATATGGAAGGACATCCAAAAAAACCTTACGCCCAAATTTCAAGTATTGGCGGTAATAGAAACTAGCAAAAACGGGGCAGAAACGGTCCTGGTAAGTGGCGGGCTGCGCTCTGGCTTCTCCGACGGCATGACAGTAGAGCTCGTTGAGATCGTACAGGAGCAGGTGGAGGGTCAAAAATTTGATCGCGACGTTGTGATCGGGGAGATGAAAATTACCGAGATCCGGCCTGAAACATCCGTTTGCAAGGTAAAAAACGGGAGCAAAGAATTACTGATGAAGCTGGATGGCAAAGCCCGGGTTTATTGCCGAAAAGGGTAATAAAAGCGAGTAGGATTGCACCGCGGAGTTAGTGCCGTTGCCGGGCGCACATAAATAAAAAACTCCGACGGTTGCCCGTCGGAGTCTTTTGAATCGTATCGTCAAGATGCTAAAAACGCTTATGCGAGTTGTACATTGACAGCGTTCAAGCCTTTTTTGCCTTGTTGAGTGTCGAAAGAGACTGCGTCACCTTCGCGTACTTTGTCAACCAATCCGCTGACGTGAACAAAAATTTCTTCGCCCGAATTTGAATCGACTACGAAACCGAAACCTTTGGTTTCGTTGAAGAACTTGATAGTTCCTGATTGCATACTAAAAAAATTGAAAAAATGAAAAGTAATTGTTCCGAAGAACGGTGCAAAGGTAATCGAATTTATTGAAAATCAAATAGTTTTGTTTTTTTAACCAAATAAAAAACTCCGAACGGTTGCCCGCCGGAGTTTCTGAATCGTATCGCCAAGTGCCTGAATCGCTTATGCGAGTTGGACATTGACTGCGTTCAAGCCTTTTTTGCCCTCTTTTGTCTCGAAAGTGACGGTGTCACCTTCGCGGACTTTGTCAACCAATCCGCTGACGTGAACGAAAACTTCCTCGCCCGTGGCTGAGTTGACGACGAAACCAAAACCTTTGGTCTCGTTGAAGAACTTGACAGTTCCTGTTTGCATACTAAAAAAATTGAAAAAATGAAAAGTAATTGTTCCGAAGAACGATGCAAAGGTATGTAAATCATTCTATTTCACAAAAAAGTAGCGGCCCATCATTCAGGAGTAGCATTTTTATCCGCCTACCCTTTTCCGCCCCTGCTCACCGCCCCCTTTCCAAACCGGTCCCGAATCTTGTCCATGGCCTCCAGCAGTCGCGATTCCTTTTCCGTGTCGTCAAATAGATTGAGTTGACTGGTTCCTTGTACCAGTTCGCTGAAACGCAGCCCTACCAGCCGTATCGCCTGGCGGCGTTCGTACAGTCGGTCGAACAGGCCCAGGGTATGCGTTACGAGCGGCCCATCCTGAGCGGTGTAGGAAATTTTGGCTTGCCTGGTAAAGGTGTTGAAATCCGAATAGCGCAATTTCACGGTGACGCAAGCGGTCAGTTTTCCGAGGGAACGCAGTTGATAGGCCAGTTGAGCCGTTTGCTTTCTTATTTCATCGTGCAGAAAACGCATTTCAATGGTATCGGTGTGAAAGGTGCGCTCGGTAGAAATAGAATCCTGCTCACGGTAAGGCACTACCGGACTTTCATCTTCTCCGTTGGCTTTTTTCCACATGAGGAGGCCGTGTTTGCCAAATTCACGCTGCAAGAGGCGCGGAGGCACCTCGCTCAAAACCTGACAAGTGCGCACGCCCATGAGTGAAAGACGGCGTTCTGTTTCGCGGCCAATCGAGGGGATTTTACCCACGGGCAAGGGCGCAAGAAAAGCCTTCTCCGTGCCTGCTGCTATCAGTTTTGTCCCATTGGGTTTTGCTTGCCCGGTACCCACCTTGGACACCGTTTTGTTCACCGAGAGCCCGAGCGACAAGGGCAAACCCGTTTCCTTAATAATGCGTTGGCGTAATTCCGTACTCCATTTCCAGCACCCAATGTATTTGTCCATACCACTCAGGTCCAGATAAAACTCATCAATGGAGGCTTGTTCATACAGTGGAGCTTGTTCTTCGATCACCGCACGCACCATCGAGGAATGTTTGGAGTACGCCTCCATGTCGCCACGCAGCACCAGCGCATCGGGGCACAATTGCAGGGCCTGCCGCATGGGCATCGCCGAGCGCACCCCGAAAGCGCGGGCCTCATAACTACAGGAAGCCACTACGCCGCGGTTGCTGCTGCCCCCGATCAGGAGCGGTTTTCCCCGCAGGCTGTCGTTGCGCAGTTGTTCTACCGCGACGAAAAAGGCGTCGAGGTCGAGGTGAAGAATGGAGCGATCGAAGTGCATTTTGTTTCAGTACTTCAATAAACAGGAAAATGTAAAGCGTGATCATCAGGAATACCGCCCATCCACCCGATACGGCAAGCGCTCCAACGCACTGGCCTCTAGACTCATAAAGCCAAAGTCCGAGGTAAGTCGCCCCCGGATGCGATACACCCCGCGCCCCCGAAAAGGCGTTTTTTTTACCTGGTCCGGGAAATGTACCGTGTCAAAAAAACGTCCCTCTATATCGAGCCAGGTGCCGAACTGCATGAGCTCGCCCTTGATGGTTCGCGTGTCCTTGCGGCACACATAATAGCCCGTCATGGTGACGAGTTTGTGGATGTGTTCGCCCATCTCGCGGGCCAAAAGGCCGATATCTTCTTTACCCGCTTTACCCGCCGTAGCCTCCCCGGAGGCGGGGGCGTAGGCGGGTTTTCCGTCCTCTTTGCCCGCCGAAGTCCCGGCAGGGGCGCAGTCGGCCAATAAATCAAAAGGCGAACAAAGCGGGAAACCCAGCAATTCCAGTTCGTCGAAGGCCTGATCGAAAGGGCCCTCTTCCAGCGTCGGCAACCTGAAGGTATCGGCTTCGTCCGTAAACAACAGGTTTGCTCCCATGCCACTTTCGCGGGTCAAAACGCGACTTTTCTCCCACAACAATTCGCTCTTTTTTAGCCCCGTAAACCGGAAAGCCCCGATACGGATCAAGAGATCCAATTGCGATGGAGCCACATGCACCCGCCGCACAAAATCATCCAGAGATTTGAAGCCTCCGAATTCATTCCGTTGCTGTTCAATATCCCGGATGAGTTGCGATTCCAGTCCGCGCACATGGATCAGGCCGAGATAAACGTCCTTGCCTTGAATGCCCGTCAGGTTGCGGCTGTGGTTGACACAAGGCGCGTGAATGGTCGCGCCGCACATCCGCGCTTCATGCACATAGAATTCCGTGCTGTAAAACCCGCCGAAATTGTTGATCACGGCCACCATGAATTCCAGCGGATAATAGGTTTTCAGGTACAGGCTCTGGAACGATTCCACTGCGAAACTCGCTGAATGCGCCTTGCAGAACGAATAGCCCCCAAAACTCTCGATCTGCCGCCACACCTCCTTGCTGAGTGCTTCGGGATAACGCCGGGCCGCACAGTTGTCAAAATACTTCTGCTGTAAACGGGCGAAAGCCTCCGAGGAGCGTTTTTTGCCCGTCATCATGCGGCGCATTACGTCGGCTTCGTCCAGCCCCAGCCCGGCAAAATGGTGCAGAATTTTCATCACGTCCTCCTGATATACCATTACCCCGAAGGTCTCCGCGAGGTGTTCCTGAAAGACCGGATGAGGGTATTCAAAAGAATGCGGCTGGTGGAATCGCTGGATGTACGCGCGCATCATGCCCGAACTGGCCACACCCGGACGGATGATGCTGCTGGCCGCCACGAGATGGATGTAGTTGTCGCAGCGAAGTTTGCGCAACAACCCGCGCATCGCAGGACTTTCGATGTAAAAACAACCCATGCACCGACTGCTGCGCAACTGGGCGCGCACCCGTTCGTCGTTTTTAATTTTTTCTACTTCATGCACGTTCACGGCTTTGCCCTGGTTTTCCCGCACCAGATCCACACAGTCTTTGATGTGCCCCAGACCGCGCTGGCTCAGGATGTCAAATTTGTGAAAGCCCCATTCTTCCGCAGCATACATGTCAAAATGGGTGATCGGGAAACCTTTGGGCATCATTTGCAGGGCAGTAACCTGACTCAGCGGCTTTTCTGAAATGATGACTCCCCCCGCATGAATAGAGAGGTAATTGGGGAAATCTACCAGCATTTCGCCGAAGCGCAGGATGTGTTTGGCCCAGGGATGTAGGGCAGGGGCAGTGGCAGTGGCAGTAGGGGCAGTAGCAGGGGCAGTAGCAGTAGGCAGGGGCAGTGACTTGCTGCCTACTGCTACTGCCACTGCCTTAACTGCCACTGCTACTGCCCCTGCCACTGCCTCCTTCCTTCCCGTCCATTCCCAGGTGCCGGGGGTAGTTGTTTGCCAATGTTCGAGAATCGCCTCGATCTCTGTCGGGGTCAGACCAAACACCTTGCCGAGTTCGCGGATCACGGCGGCGTGTTGGAACGTGCTGTAGGTGGCGAGCAAGGCGGTGTGTTCGCGCCCGTAGCGTTTAAAAATATAATCGGTCACATCGTCGCGCTCGTCCCAGGAAAAGTCGATGTCAAAGTCCGGCGGCGAGCTGCGTTGCGGGTTGATGAACCGCTCGAAATAAAGGTCGAGTTCAAGCGGCTCTACATCGGTGATAAAAAGGCAGTAAGCAACAATGGAATTGGCCCCGCTGCCGCGCCCAATATGGTGATAACCAGCCGATTCGGCGTAACGCACAATGTCCCAGGTAATGAGAAAATAGGTGGCAAAATCCATTTCGGCAATCACTTTCAATTCCTTGCGCACGCGTTCCTGAGCGCGTCGGTGGTGGGGGCCATAGCGGCGTTCACAACCATTTTCGGCGAGTTTTGTGAGCAGGTTGAGGTCGCCCTGCTTCGTCCCCATGAAGCTGCGGCGGTTGAGTTGCAAACCCGTCTCAAATCGAATGGAACAGGCGTCCAGCACCCGGCGGGTGTTCTGCACAATTTTCGAATGGTTTTGGAAAGGTTCCAGCAAAGCGGCTTCCCCCCGGAAGTATTCATCCGCCTGAGCGACTTGCACTCCCTCCAGTTTAGTGACGAGCGTATTGGCATCAATGGCGCGAAGCAGTTTGTGCAGTCGGTAGCCTTCGGCGTCTGCGAAGGTGATGGGCTGCCAGATCACCAGTCGCTCCGGGTACCGTCGCCAGTTGGAGAAAACCAGTTTATTTGCCTCGGAGGGGCGAATGCCGATCAATTCATAGGGACGAAAAAGTTCAAGGGGTTTTACCTCGCGGGCATACACGATAAATACATTTTCCAGGGGGGGCGGAACGGCGGGCAAGGGTTTCCCGGCCAGCGAGTGTTCGGTCAGCAGGGCGCAGAGCGCGGTCCAGCCGGCATTGTTTTGAGCGATCCCGGTAAAAAGAAAACGGTGTTGTTCGTCGCGGAACTCAATGCCCAGCACAGGTTTTATTCCTTTGTCTTTGCAGGCACGCACAAAATCAAGCGCCGCAGACGTGTTGTTGATGTCGGTCAGCACGAGGGTTTTAACCTGACGCATCGAAGCGGCCTCCACCAATTGTTTTGGTGAAAACGTCCCATATCGCAGGCTAAAAAAGGTATGTGCGTTGAGGTACATGACCGACGCGAAGTGGTTTGAAAGATAAAATGAATAAGAACCGGCGGATTATCGCCGGACGAAGGCAGGCTGTCTCAAGTGAGATTCTGGAATATAAGGCAGGGCAAAAGTAAACGAGATGTTTGCTGTTTGCGCGATGTTAAAACAAATAATTTTAAAAATAATTTGCGGCGGGTAAGGGTATAAAGTGGGCATTTGACGCGAATCAGACCTTGGGATAGGCAATACGCCGGGGTTTCCAGGGCTATGTTTGTGGCTCCTAATTGTTGCTTTCAGATTTCAGTCCAAATTTCCTGCCGTTGTTGGCGTCCTCGCCAAACAACATACAGATGATTGTTAAATACCTTATTTTTGAATCTCCAAAACACCAATTTTATGTTTCATCGCTACTTCGACCTTTATTTTACCACAGCCACTATTTTAGAATGGAAGCACTTGCTGAGGCCAAACCAGATGAAAGATATTGTCATCGAATCGCTAAGGTTTCTGGTGCGTGAAAAACGAGCCATCGTGTATGACTTTGTTATCATGCCCAATCATATCCACATTATTTGGTGCATCTTGGAGCCTTACTCATTGTCCGATGTCCAATCTGCATTACTTTCTTACACAGCCCATCAGTTCAAAAAAGAGTTGAAAGCAAAACATCCCCATGTGCTGGAAAGGTTCAGGGTTAATTTGGTTGACAGGGAGTATCAATTTTGGGAGCGCAACCCGCTTTCGATAGCGATATTTCACGACAAGGTGTTTTGGCAGAAAGCCCAGTACATTCATTGGAATCCTTGTG
>JAUSMG010000092.1 GCA_030645295.1 Saprospiraceae bacterium
AGACGGAGTAGTCGGTCGGATTGAGGAAATCCGCTTGAGAACCACTCAATTCCGTAACCGGGACGATCAGATGATGATTATTCCCAATCACAAATTTGTAAGCGACAATGTGGTCAACTGGAGTCATGATAATCACATTTCCCGGTTTGGAATTAAAGTCGGTGTTTCCTACAACTCTGACCTAAATAAGGTAAGGAAAATCCTTCAGGAATGTGCTCAAGCCAACCCACAAGTTGTTACGGATGTCGAGTCGCAAAAACCAAAGGTTCGGCTCGATGATTTCGGTGATAGTTCGATAGATTTTACCCTGCTCTTTTATAGTACCAACCTTTTCCGGATAGAGACTACCAAAAGTGATTTACGATTCTCTATCTGGGAAGCATTTCAAAAAAACGCCGTGGAGATACCTTTTCCGCAGCGTGACCTGCACCTCAAAACCGGCGATTGGGCAATGACCCCGGCTCAATAGTTTGTACCAAATAACCGATTTTTTAAAGACAACATGAATTTCGACGACATAAAACGCATCTACTTCATCGGCATTGGCGGCATCGGAATGTCGGCCCTGGCCCGCTACTTCCGCCTGCATGGTGCGGAGGTACATGGTTACGACCGCACCGAGACCGAACTGACCCGTGCGCTCGTGTCCGAAGGGATGCAGGTCCACTATGACGACGATGTGAAGCAGATTCCGGAAGGCGTTGATCTGGTGGTTTGGACCCCGGCCGTACCGAAAGACCATACCGAGTTAAATTGGTTTATTGAACAAGGTACCCCTATGAAAAAACGTGCTGAAGTACTCGGGATTATCAGCCGTGCAAAAAAATGCGTGGCCATCGCAGGAACTCACGGGAAAACAACGACTTCCACCATGGCAGCACATCTGCTCCGAGCTTCGGGCGTGGATGCAACGGCTTTTGTTGGAGGAATTTCCGGAAATCTCGGTTCCAATTTCGTGGAAGGCAAGAGTGAATGGGTGGTTGTTGAGGCCGACGAATACGACCGCTCGTTCCTGCATCTAAGTCCGGATGTGGCCGTTTTGAACTCGCTCGACGCAGACCATCTCGATATATACGGTACACCGGAAGCGGTCGTGGAATCGTACAAACAATTCGCGCGGCAGATCAAGCCCGGCGGCAAACTGATTTACAAACATGGATTACCCCTCGAGGATGTAGCCGAAGAACTGTTGGCATCGGGCCGGTTCGTGTTCACTTTCGGTATTGAAGAAGGCTATTACGAAGCGTACAACGTGCATGTGGTCGATGGGCAAACGGCTTTCGGCTTGAAATCCACCATTTTCGATTGGAGCGATTTGCGACTGAATTACCCGGGCAATCACAACGTACTCAATGCTACAGCAGCCATTGCGGCTACGCTTGCAGCGGGAGGTTTTTCAACGGAGCTGCGCGCGGCACTGGCAGATTTCAAAGGGGTAAAACGCCGCTTTGAGACCATCGTAAAAACCGCCGAAACGGTATATGTGGACGATTATGCCCACCACCCCGCCGAGCTCGAAGCGACCATCCAGGCCGCCCGTTCCCTGTACCCCGGCAAACGGCTCACCGGAATTTTTCAGCCGCACCTGTTCACCCGCACCCGCGATTTCGCGGACGCTTTTGCAACTGCCCTGGACAAACTGGACGAGTGCATTTTGTTGCCGATTTACCCAGCCCGCGAATTGCCCATACCGGGCGTGACTTCAGAAATGCTGTTGGATAAAATGACTTTGAAAAACAGGCAATTAGTAACAAAAAACGATTTGATACAGGCGTTAAAAAACCGCCGCCCCGAAGTTTTGCTGACCATGGGTGCGGGGGATATTGACACATTCGTGGAACCGATAAAACAAATGATAAAGGAGTCTTGACCAATCTCTGCTTCCGTTGTTGGCGTCCTCGCCAACAACATCGGCGGAGCGAGATTTTCAACTTGAAAAACAGACAATTGAATCAGCATTTAACTTGGGATCCCTCGCGAAATTTGTTGGCGAGGACGCCAACAAAGGCAAAAATTGACCAAATTGACCACATTGACCACATTATAAAAAATGCAATTACCCCGCATACGCTACGACCGCCTCGCATGGCTCATGTTCCTGTTCATCATCGGGATGATCTGGTTCATGGCACGCAATCGCAAGGCGAACACCTTCGCCGAAGGCTTGCAGGTGAATGTCGTGGAATTGCCGGGTGGGGATAAATTGATCAGCGAACGGGATGTGCGGCAAGCGCTACTGGCAGCATTTGGAACCGACCTTGAAAACTCAGAACTCGCCAACCTTGAAGTAGAACGGATGGAGCGTGTTTTGGAAGCCGATCCGTTTGTGAAAAATGCGGATGTGTACATTGATCAGAACAACCAACTCCACATCAAAATTGAGCAACGCGAACCATTGATTCGTGTACTCGACAACAACGGAAACAATTATTACCTCGATGCTGCCGGCAAAAAGATGCCTCCGTCCAAAAACTATGCAGCGCGGGTGATTGTGGCTACCGGCAATGTTTCGCCCTACACGCCGGAGTTTCGGGAAAAGCGAAAAAGCAGTCTGAAAGACTTGTTCTATATCACGCAAACCCTGCTGGCCGACGAGTTTTTGAAGTCGTTCATCCAGCAGATCCATGTGAATAACGCGGGCGAATTCATCCTCGTCCCGCTCATCGGAGATCAGAAAATAGTGCTCGGTTCAGCGCGAAAACTGGAGGACAAACTGAGCAGACTGAAGATTTTTTACCAGCAGGGAATGCCATATGAGGGTTGGCGGAAGTACGAAACGATAAACCTCAAGTACAGTGGACAGGTGGTATGCAAGAGATAGGTTGATAAGGGCAGTTTGGCAAATGGCAAGGCAAGTAGTCAAATTGATTTATTTGAAAACAAAAAGTTTTCCAAAGGAAGAACTTTTTAATGCAACTAGTCAAATCCGTAGAGATCAACCCTCATAAACCTTCATAAACCCTCATCAACAAAAAAAACATGACACAAAATATTTAAAATACAAATACCTTTGACGCGGGAAAGAGTTTCGACCGTCGAGTGGGTATTGCGATTAAAAATAACACCGAAACTCAAAACTTTTAACTCATGGAAGTGAACGGTTGATAAAAGTTGATGAAGGTTGATAAGGGTTTATAAAGGTTGATTATCAACCCTCATAAACTTTCATCAACCCTCATCAACCCTCATCAACCCTCATCAACCAAAAACATCACACATTATGACGGAGTTTATCCCACAACCCCACGATGTGGTCGTTGCCCTGGACATAGGCACGACAAAAGTCTGCTGCCTCGCCGGGCGAAAAAATGCGCACGGCAAACTCGAAATCGTCGGAATCGGCAAAGTCGAAAGCGCGGGTGTACTGCGTGGCGTGGTATCCAACATCGAAAAAACCGTTGGCGCCATCCGTGAAGCCGTGGAAATCTGCGAGCGCAATGCCCGCATGAAGTTCCGCAGCGTACACGTCGGCATTGCCGGACAGCACATCAAAAGCCTGCAACATCGTGGCATCCTGACCCGCGAAAGCGATCACACCGAGATCGCCAACCGCGACATTGACCGCCTCGTAAATGACATGTTCAAACTTGTGCTGCCACCCGGAGACAAGATCATTCACGTTTTCCCGCAGGAGTTCACCGTGGACTCTGAGCAGGGCATCACCGACCCGGTCGGAATGTGTGGCGTGCGTTTGGAAGCAAATTTCCACATCATCACGGGGCAGATCACTGCCGTCAACAACATCTCCCGCTGCATCGAAAAGGCCGGCCTTAAAATCGCCGACCTCACCCTTGAGCCCATTGCCAGCGCTGACGCAACCCTCAGCGATGAGGAAAAACAAGCCGGCGTGGCACTCGTGGACATCGGGGGCGGTACGACAGATATTACCGTTTTCCATGAAGGCATTATCCGACACACGGCAGTGATTCCATTCGGCGGTAACGTCATCACAGCCGACATCAAAGAAGGCTGCACGGTAATGCAACCACAAGCGGAAAAACTTAAAGTCAAATTCGGCTCTGCCCTCGCCAATGAGGTTTACGACAACCGAATCATAACGATCCCTGGCCTGAAAGGCCGGGATCACAAGGAGATCAGTGAGAAAAACCTCGCTCGGATTATCCAGGCTCGCATGGAGGAAGTACTCGACTATGTGCTGTGGGAAATCCGTCGCAGTGGCTACGAGCGCAAACTCATCGGGGGTATCGTGCTCACAGGCGGTGGTGCGCTTCTGGCCAATACCGATAAACTGACGGAACTCCACACGGGTATGTCTTGCCGTATTGGGGTGCCAGTTGAGCACCTTGCACACGGGTACCACGAGTCGGTCAGCAGTCCGATCTTCAGCACAGGCATAGGCTTGTTGCTGCGCGGCTTACAGGACCTCGATCCGTCGAAAGCCGCCGAAGAGGAGCCAAAAGCAGCTGTTTTGGATGAAAACCGCGAGCCATCCAACGTCTCCGAAGAAAAAGGAGCGACCTGGTTCGACAATGTTTTCAAAAAGACCAAGGAATGGTTCGAAGCCGAACCTGATATGGACTTTAATAAAAAGTTATGAGTTATGAGTTATGAGTTATGAGTTATGAGTTATGAGTTATGAGTTATCTGGCGCTCAGGCACAGCTTATAACTCAAAACCCATAACTTATAACTCATAACTTATAACTCAAAACTCATAACTCTTAACTCATAACTCCCTATGGTTGCCTCACCCATTCGAGAAAAGTCATTTGCTTTTGCAGTGCGCATCGTTAACATGTGCAAACACTTGAAATCGCAAAAGCAGGAGTTTGAGATAAGTAAACAAATCCTGAGATCAGGTACGTCTCCCGGAGCTAATGTGCGGGAGGCGCAAAATGGTGAAAGTGCGGCTGATTTTGTTCATAAATTGAGCATTGCTCAAAAAGAGACGGCCGAGACAATTTACTGGTTAGACCTGTTGTATGCGACGAATTATTTGGGAGAAACTGAATACCAATCGCTACAAAAAGATGCGGATGAATTGTTGAGAATGATACGTAGTGCTATAATAACCAAGAAAAAAAACATGGTTGCTAAGGCTCTAATCATTGTCGGAATCATTACTTCTGGAGGTTATTTGATGTCAAATTTTATTTAAAAACATTGAGTTCGAGCCAATAACTCATAACTCAAAACTCATAACTCTTATCATGCTATTTGATTTGCCAAAAGATGAGCCTAGTATCATCAAAATCATAGGCGTAGGTGGCGGCGGCAGCAATGCCGTAACCCACATGTACAAACAGGGCATCGTCGGCGTGGATTACGCCATCTGCAATACCGACGCACAAGCCATGAACCTCAGCCCGGTACCCACCAAAATCTCCCTCGGCCAAATCCTCACTGAAGGACGCGGCGCGGGCAGCAAGCCTTCCGTAGGCAAACAAGCCTGTATCGAGAGCCTCGAAGAAATCAAGCGATTCCTCGAAGATGGGACCAAAATGGTATTCATCACCGCAGGTATGGGTGGTGGTACCGGCACCGGCGCTGCGCCGATCATCGCCAAGGCTTCCCAGGAACTGGGCATCCTAACGGTTGGCATCGTCACTTTACCCTTCACTTTTGAAGGCAAAATCCGTGTCGGAAACGGCATGGAAGGTTTGGAAGATCTGCGCAAAAACGTGGATTGCCTTGTGATCATCAGCAATGACAAATTGCGTGATATTTACGGTAACCTGACCATTTCTGCTGCGTTCAGCGAGGCTGATAATATCCTTTGCACCGCTGCCAAGGGCATTGCGGAGATCATCACGGTTCCCGGTTATGTCAACGTGGACTTCGAGGATGTGAACACCACGATGCGCGGCTCAGGGGTCGCCATCATGGGAACCGCTTGCATCGAAGGGGAAAACCGCGCTTTCCGTGCTGCCGACGAGGCTTTGCGCTCGCCGCTGCTCGAAGACAACGACATCTTTGGTGCAAAAAACATCCTGGTGAACATCACCTCGGGTGCAAAAGAGGCCACGATGGATGAGATCTTTGAAATTACACAGTTTGTGCAGGAAAAAGCAGGCGAAAACGCCAACCTCATCTGGGGTAACTGTTTCGACGAGCGTTTGGGCGAAAAAATCGCTGTCACGGTCATCGCCACAGGCTTCGAGGTCAGTGAGCGCCGCAATCCTGCTCAAGCAGGCCAAAAATCTGAACAGTCCAATGAGCGTCTGGTGGTCCACCTTGACGAGGAGGGCGTGGGAAAAAAGAACCAGCCTTCTCTCTTTACGATTACGTCCGATGAGCCGTATACCCCGGTAGATGAGAAGGCAGCAAGCGTACTCGAATTCGAGTTCGACAACATCCGGGAATCAGTGGACAAGATCCGTCGGACAACGCCAGTGAGCAACGATCCTTACCTCCGTGATGAGGAAGAAGAACTCAGCCCAGAGGAGCGCCGTCGTCGCATCGAAGATGCCCAGCGTCGTCGCCAGGAAGCCCTTGCCAGGCCCATCAATGTGGTGAAACTTTCTTCTCCACAAACGATCATTGACCTGGAAAGTCAACCGGCCTACCTCCGTCGCAGTGTCAATCTCG
Organism: Saprospiraceae bacterium; assembly: GCA_030645295.1. GTDB lineage: Bacteria > Bacteroidota > Bacteroidia > Chitinophagales > Saprospiraceae > M3007. The sequence continues at coordinate 6,549 of JAUSMG010000092.1, forward strand.
ACGATGTGCCCGATTCACAAAAGCAGGAAATGTCCAACTGGACGATCTCGCTCGAAGAAGAAGGCGAAATCAAAGTGGGTGGCAACTCGTATTTGCACGACAACGTAGATTAAAGTTACAAGTTAAAAGTGCCAAGTTTCAAGTTACCAAAGCCAAGCATAACGCCAACTTGAAACTTTCAACTTGTGACTTGAAACTAAAAAAAGAATATTTCTGCTAAGTTCAGCGGCCTCGGTGTGTGGGACACCGGGCCGCTTTTTTAGTGCATTACCGTGAACCTGACCTCGGATTTGAAGTTTATATGAATAGAAGGAGGAAATCCATTGCAGGTTTAACGGACAACCCTTTCATTTATCATCACTTTGGCTATGAATACGGAAAAAATAATAACTGGCACCATGTATGTCAAGGATTATCAAGTAGTTTCAGATTGACGGATACTTCATTCGGCCACTATGACATACACAGCAGTTGATTCCTCCATGATCGATCTTGTCGGTTACGATGAAAAAGCCCGGATATTAGAGGTGCGTTTCCTCAACTCCGGGCTCAGCTACTCCTATTTTGATGTACCAAAAAAAGTTTATAAAGGACTGCTGAAAGCGCCCTCCAAGGGTATATTCATGAATGAATGGATTATTGGGGTATATGACTATGTCAGGGTCAAAGCTCGCAAGAGGCGGGAAGGGAAGTAATCATGCAAGGGATACCGCTACATTTTCCAAATGAATGAAGAAGATAATGTCAGACCTACATTCTATTCACTGTTCATAAACACTCAGCACCGGAATCCAATTGCTCACCAACTGCCCCTTCGCATCAAAAGTCTCTCCCTGCTCAATGTGAACTTCTATGACCATGTTCTGAAAAGCAACGTTCAATTTACCCGCAGGATCATAGGTCTGAAAAACCTGCCTGCGCCTGTTTCCGTTCACTTGTTCTTCCTGTTTGCTCAAGCTACAGCAACTTAGTTTAGCCCCCTCGACTTGCTTGACGAGCGTTTTGTAAAATTTTAGGGTAACCGCGGGATCCGTGGACCCCGGATAATCAGCATAAAAACTAGTGGACGCACCCATGAGGTCCTCCATAAAATAAACCCCGGTCGAACCTTCCATCGGCGCCATGCTGCCATACTGGATAACCATTGCATCCAGATCTTCCTGGAGGATCTGGTTGACCATGTTGATAAAGTCATCATCAAAGTCTTCAACGATATAATTGAGTTCTACGGAAAAGTTTCGGAAGATACTTATATCCGGGTCTATACGGGCACTGTGCTGCGGATTTCCCCGGTCATTCAGCGCGATGGCGCTTTTGGAAACTACCAGATAGAAATCACTCGCGGGTTTCATGTTGGCCGGCATTCCAGCATTTTCTGTCGCTGGAACGACCATGATGGCGACGTTTTCCTGTAGCGAAGTTAGAAAATAGACGATATATCCGGCCATTTTTGGCCGGTTCTCTGCGCGTACCATTACAGAGGCAATACCAGCAGGCCAGGCAGATTCTTTCGATCCTGCTATGACGGTTTCTGCGAAAGCGGACCCCAGTTTGCTGACTAACTCGGCTTTGTATTCAGCCTTCCAGTCAAAAGTAGAGTAAAGTTGACCGAAATCAAGGATGCGGGCAGGGGTACGTTGTATGTGCTGGGCAAAAGTGTGGGTCGTTACAAGCAGAAATAAACCGACGAAAAGATACGGGCGCATAAAAAGGACATTAATGTGAAATGAAAAATCGCAGATACCCACAATCGGCAAATCTAAGTGTTAAAAATTCACTCCTTCAAGTTTTCACCCTCCCTTCCGCTTTGGCGCCTTTTTGATCGGTTTCTTATACTTCATGTCCCGCATGAATTTTGTCTTGTTACCCTTATTCACCTTCAGGTTTTTGGCCTTTTTTTCATGGAAGGCTCCCGTGGGTTTTGGGGGCAGTTTAAGTTGTATTTCAGGGCCCGAATAACGTTCACTTTCAATCAAAACATCTGAAATGATCAAGCCCTCCGGCAGTGGGAGCTCCGGAATTTCTTTTTCCATCAAAGCTTCAATGGAATTCTGATACGGTAGTTCAGACTCCGTGACAAAAATCAGGGAAGCTCCATCCTTATCGGCCCGTCCCGTTCGTCCAATGCGGTGAATGTAAGTTTCAGGGTCCGTGGGCGTGTCTACATTGATAACGTGGGTCACTTCCGAGACATCCAGACCGCGTGCAAGCAAGTCGGTACAGATCAGGCCTCGGCAGAGCCCTTTCTCAAACGCCGCCACTGCATTCAATCGAAAGTTCTGCGATTTATTGGCGTGTACGATCTCAAACTGCTCCGGAAAACGGGCGTCTAATTGCTTGTGAATAACATCCGCCATTCGTTTGGAAGGACCAAAGATCAGCACTTTCTGCATCGAATCGTCGGTGGCAAGCAAGTGTTCGAGCAGGTTGAGTTTGGTATAAAAATTGGGTACATGGTACACATGCTGCTCAATGCGCTCCAAGGGAGTACCCGCCCGAACGGCTTCGACGATGACTGGTCCCTGGAAAAAAGTCTGGATGAGATCGTCCACTTCTTCCGACATGGTGGCGGAAAAAAGCAGGGTTTGTCGTTTGCGGGGCAGGAGGTCGAGAATACTGGTCAGTTGTGCGCGAAAGCCCAGGCTGAGCATCTCGTCCATCTCATCGATCACAAACTGCTTGACATATTTCAGGTTCAAATATCCGCTCATTGCCAAATCCACCAAACGCCCCGGGGTCGCTACCAGGACATCCAATCCATTCATTACCAATAGTTTTTGGGTATTGATATTGGTTCCACCGTAAACCCCTTCCACCCGGGTGTTCATATACACCGTCAGTTTTTTGAGCTCGCCGACCAATTGAACCACCAATTCACGGGTAGGCACAACGATCAAAACACGCGGCTCTTTCTGTTTGGAAAAATTCATTTGCCTCAGAATGGGCAGCAGGTAAGCAAAGGTTTTACCCGTCCCGGTTTGGGCGATACCCACCACGTCGCGGCCAGACAGCACTACGGAAAATACTTTTTGCTGAATGAGTGTTGGCTCGGTAAGCCCCAAATCGCTGAGTGCGTTCAGTAGGGGGGCATTCAAATTCAAATCGTTAAAAGTCATAATCAATTGAAAAACAAAAACCGGCGGCTCGCTTCTCAGCGAATCTGCCGGTTTTGCCATACTTTAAAGTTGGACGGATTAAAGGTAAAAAAGTATTGAAGAGGAAATCCTAAGCGAGTTTATCCGCCGTAGCCTTTTGAACTGCCAAAATATTGACGGAGTGGGAGGCGAAGGCGGCGAAGTATTGGATATTGGGGTATTAAGATATTTGAAAATTATGGAGACAAAAGTATACCAATTTTTTCAAATGAAAGGTTTCTGACAATAATTGTTTGCATTGGAGACCTATGAGGTTTCAAAAAACCACATAGGTCTTGGTTTATTCACTTCCCAATAAAATTTGCTTTTCGTTTCTCCACAAAAGCGGCTGCACCTTCAATGAAATCTTCGGTGCCACAGCATTCGCCGAAAGCGCTTACTTCACGCCCAAAACCATCTTCACCATCCTCAAAATAGGCGTTCACGGTCTCAATGATTTTTGAAATGGCAAGTGGCGCCTTGGTTGAAATTTTTTCGATCAACTCCTGAGCTTTCACAACCTCTTCACCTGAGGGCATCACGTAGTTCACCAGCCCCAGGCGCAAGGCTTCCTCTGCCCCGATCATGTCGGCGGTCATCAAAAGTTCAGTCGCTTTGGTCTTGCCGATGTATTGGATGAGCCGTTGGGTGCCGCCGTAGCCGGGAATCAGTCCGAGATTCACCTCCGGCTGTCCGAAGCGGGCTTTCTCTCCCGCAACCCGGAGGTGACAGGCCATTGCCAATTCACAACCACCGCCAAGAGCGAAGCCATTCACAGCTGCTACAACAGGACGATGAAAGCGTTCGATGAGGAAAAAAATATCCTGCCCGCGTTGGGCCATTGCCATACCCTCTGTTGCACTCAGATTGCTGAATTCTGTAATGTCGGCGCCGGCCACAAAGGCTTTTTCGCCGGCTCCGGTGATGATCACCCCTTTTAGTCCTGCTATTTTCGGGCCTTCTTCGCCAAAAAAATGGCGGAGTTCGAGCATGGTTTGGGTATTCAGCGCATTCAATGCCTTTTCACGGCTGATGGTGAGGGTGGCGATGCCGTTTTCGAGTGAAATTTGAACGTTTTCGTATACCATAATTTATGTTGATTTGTTTATTTGGTGATTCGGG
>JAUSMG010000093.1 GCA_030645295.1 Saprospiraceae bacterium
GATCTTGAAATTCATTGGTGTTGCTAAGGTCACCCGTGTTGGTGATTGTAAAATTTGGAGCAGTACCGGTAATGTCAATGCCTGCACCTGCAGCGTAGTTATTACCGCCCGGGAGCATTACGGTGCCGCCACCGTTGGAAAGTGTAAGATTGTTGCCGGCCAGAGAAATGGTCTGTAGTTCATTGGTGTTGCTCAAATCCCCCAGATTATTAATGGTAAAATTCGGGGAAGTGCCTGTAACGCTGATACCGGGGCCAGCGTTGTAGTTATCACCAGTGCCACCACTGTTGTCGGCCGCTGGAAGCCATTGTGCACCGTTCCACTTGAGTATTTCACCCGTCATAGCGCCTTGTGGGCCGAGGTTGAGTGGATTTCCTACGGTACCATTACCAATGAGCGCATTGCCTACTGCTGCGGTTTGTGCGCCCCAGTTGTCGCCAGCGGCTGGAGGTAAGTTAGCAGGTACCCATGATACACCATTCCATTGAAGGATTTGATTTACAGCAGCGCCTTGCTGGGCAATACCCAGTAAATTGCCGACCGTGCCATTGCCGGTAAGTGTTGTATTGGTTTGGACGGTTTGAATGCCCCAGTTGTCGCCAACACCTCCACCAGGAAGGTTTGCCGGTCCCCAGGCCATGCCGTTGTATTGCAGTACCTGACCGTTGGCAGCGCCCATATTATTGAGTTTTACTGCCGTGATCGAACCATTGATGATGTTGTTGGTCCCGATGGAGTTAGGGGCCATGTCAGCATTAACTACAATTCCCGCTTTTAACTGAAGGTTGTTGAAGGGACCTGTAACATCGCCATTAAAAACAGTGGCGTCAGTCAGGTCGTCTGTGGCATCGGTATCGCCAGCATTGATTACAATGAAGGTGTTTCCTGACTGAGTTACGTCAATGCCTGCTCCAGGAAGTACGTTGAAGTTGCCTCCATTGTCAGCCGCCGGGGCCCAGGTTACCCCATTCCATTTGAGTACCTGGCCGCTGGCTGCGCCCATGTCGTCAATTTTTGCACCCGTAACGGCTTGGTTGGCAAGGTCAACACTGTTGACCGTCCCATCTACGATTTTATCAGAAGTAACGCTGTTGTCGGCGAGTTTGGAGGTCATTACTGCGCCATCGGCGATTTTTACTGTGGTCACTGAATTGGCTGCCAGTTTGGCCGAGGTCACAGAACCATCAATGATCTCGGAAGTACCAACCGCGTTATCGGCGATTTCGACGCTCGTGACCACGTTGGGTTTGATCTGCAAATTGCTGAAGGGACCGCTCACATCGCCATTGGCCTGGCTGGCAATCGTGATATCATCTAGTGCGTTGGCATCTCCGGTATTGGTGATGAGATAGTTGGGGGCGTTGCCAGTGATACTGATCCCGGCGCCACCCGTCAATGCTACGTTGCCTGATTCGTCCATGGCCGGGGCCCAGGCCGTACCGTTCCATTTGAGCACCTGTCCGTTGGCGGCGCCCATGTTGGCGAGTTTGGGGGCGGTAACTGCACCGTTGTTCAATTCGTTGGAAGTCACCACATTAGCCTTCAATTGAAGGTTGTTGTACGGACCACTCACATCACCATCGTGGACGGTAGTGAGCGTGACATCATCGTTTGGATTGGTGTCGCCGGTATTGTTGATGGTGAAGTTGTTGAAACCATTGGTTATGACGCTGATGCCGTTGCCGCTGTTCAAACCGATCGTACCGGGTTGAACAATTACTTTTTCGATTTGCGTAATGCGACCTTGTGCATCGACCGTAACTACCGGAATTTCAGTAGCGCTGCCATGTGTACCCGGCTGAACGCCCGTATTGGTCAAACTTACGGTACCTGTAGTAGTGATTGGGCCACCTTGCAAACCTGTTCCAGTGTTGATTTGCGTCACGGTGCCGCCGCCACTGCCAATACCTGAAATGTCATCAGCAGGAACCCATGCCGTGCCATTCCATTTAAGTACCTGACCGGATTGAGCGCCTTGAGGGGCAAGACCGATGGGGTTATTGGCCAAACCATTGCCCGTGATGCCGTTGTTGGTAAAAGCGGTCTGGGATCCCCAGTTATCGCTGCCGCCACCGCCGCCATTTTGGGAATAGAGCGCATAAGGCACACTGAGCAATTCGGAATTTCCGATTTCATCAAAAACGTTGGGAGAAGATTCGAGTAAAACAGTCAGGAATTTCGATCCTGCTCCCCAGTTAATGCCGGTAAAATTGTTTACCTGAGGTTGTCCACGGCCAATAACCAGATTGACGAGGCCAAACTCATTGGTGGAGCCTACATGCTTTTCCTGGTAGTCTACCGGGCCGTTGGCACTGCCGCTTCGAAGGGAAAAAAGAAGGGTTACGGTTTGGTTTATTAACGGGTCGCCTGTTTGATCATTGCGCACAATACATTGGTAGTTAATGCCTTGTGGAACATTTTGTGCAACCATTGAAACGGTTACAGAGAGTAAAAACAACAGGGAAAGTAGAAAACACTGTTTCATAATTTTATATAATCGGTTTGGAGATGAACGGCTTGTGGAAACCTTATAAACGCACCACCCGAAAGGTGACGCTGGCCTGCGATGCAGGGTCTTTTAAAAGAAGGAAAAACACACCTGGAGGCCATGCCGAAGCATCGATCACCGAACCTTCCGGCGTGGCCAGCATTCGGTTTTCCAGCATCGGTCGACCAAGGAGGTCATATACCGAGCAGATAAGATGTCCGTTTTTTTCAGGTGAAAAACGCAGGGTGACAAAACCCTCTGTTGGGTTAGGGAACAAGCTCATGCCCCAATCAGAGAGATCGGAGGTGCTGACGAACGATTTTCCACAAGCATCAGGTTGTTGAAAGCCTTGCGTGAAGGCCAACCCTGCGCCGTGAAGGGTCTTTACAAAAGTCTCGCCTACGGTCCAGGCCATATAACGATTGCCCTGAACGCCTTGTCCGCCGGAAGAAGACACTACATCCATGCAGATGTCAAATTGCTGGGCTGAACTGGAAAAACTGAAGAGAAAAATTAGCGTGGAAAGGGATAAAAATCGGTTCATGAAAATCAGTTTTGGTGATTAAATAGGATGCAAAACTTTACTATCAAATAAAGTGCACCACAAAGTAAAACAGTCTGCAAAAATCTAGCCAAAAAACTTGGTAAAGTGTCGGCTTTTTGTCATTGAAATGTTTTAATCGCATGAAACACCGATTCCCGGTAATAGATGTGAAAAAGGTGACTTTTAGAAATCTGTGGTCAACCGTGCGATACTGTCAGGTCAGGGGTGCTACTTTTGAGGCTATTTACACTCATTCTACAATGTCCACTTTTAGAAGATTTTGAGATTCGCTTGTTGTACCTGGCAGTATATCGAAAAAAACGGAATCACTGGGTTTTGATCAATTGGCAAAGCACCAAGAAAGTCTGACTACTTTTGTGGCGCAAAAACTACCGCCTCCTATGCAATACATCGGCGAACATCTACTCCCGGGCCAATTGGGCCACCTCTGCGCAGTGCTGTCCTTCGTGGCCGCGTTGCTGGCATCAGTATCCTATTTCATCGCTACACAACGCAGGCAAACTGCCCAATACGAGGGCTGGCGCAATCTGGGTCGGTATGCCTATTTATTACATGGCGTTGCCACAATGGGCATTATTGGGATGCTTTTTTGGATATTGACTGGCAAAATGTACGAGTATCAGTACGCCTGGGCCAATGTGTCGGATGATCTTCCCATGGAGTATGTTTTTTCAGCATTTTGGAAAGAGCAGCAGGGTAGTTTTTTGCTTTGGAGTTTTTGGCATATCATTCTCGGCATTGTCCTGATGTTTCGTGCGGGAAAGTGGGAAACACCGGTTTTAGCGGTGGTCGCATTGGCGGAGACGCTCATTGCTACCATGCTTCTTGGCCTGTATTTCAACGAGTTCCGATTTGGAGCGAGTCCATTTGATCTGTTGCGCGATGTAATGGACGCCCCGATTTTCAACCAGGCGGATTATCTCGCCAAAGTAAAAGGGAACGGACTCAACCCCCTGCTACAGAACTATTGGATGACCATCCACCCGCCTACACTTTTTCTGGGCTTTGCCAGCACCATTGTGCCCTTTGCATTCGCCATTTCAGGCCTCTGGCTACGTGAGCACAAAGAATGGCTTAAACCTGCGCTCCACTGGTCGCTCTTTTCAGCTGCCGTCCTCGGTACTGGTATCTTAATGGGTGGCGCATGGGCTTATGAAGCCCTCTCCTTTGCCGGGTATTGGGCCTGGGACCCGGTGGAAAATACCTCTCTGGTGCCCTGGCTGACACTCCTTTCCGGCATTCACACGAATCTCATTGCACGGAGCACGGGTTACTCTATTCGCAGCACGTATGGGTTTTATCTGCTGTCATTCCTGCTTATTCTGTATTCTACCTACCTGACCCGGAGCGGAATTTTGGGGGATACTTCGGTGCACTCCTTTACAGAAATGGGGCTTGGTCTGCAATTGATCCTACTGATGGCGGTCTTTTCCGGAATGGGGCTTTGGCTTTGGATCCTTCGTTACGGAGATGTTCCGGAGGTAAAAGGGGAGGAAAAAACCAGTTCGCGTGAATTCTGGATGTTCATCGGCGCATTGGTGCTGCTTTTCTCCGCCGTTTTGATGACGGGTGCAACCTCGCTTCCAGTTTGGAACAAGATCGTCCAGGCCTTTAATCCTGATTATGTGGGCGCTGCACTTAAGGATCCCATTGAGCACCACAACCGCTACCAGCTTTGGATCGCGGTCTTCATCGGCATGCTGACCGGTGTGGCGCAATGGATGCGGTACAGTGAGCGAAACTGGGCAGTTCAAGCCAGAAATTTTGGTATTCACATCGGCATTGCAGCGGTTGGGGCGGCCATACTTACCGCGCTCAATACACTTTGGATCGACATTCGGGCATGGCAACTTTTTGCCTTTCTTTTTGCCGGAATGTTTACGATTGTCGCCAACCTGGATTACCTGATCACGGTTATGAAGGGGAATTTGAAACTCGCAGGTTCAGCAGTTTCTCACATGGGATTTGGCATTTTGCTTTTGGGCATTTTGAGCACGGGATTGGGCAAAGACTGGATCTCCGTCAACACATTTGCCATGGAAGGCCTGATAGAAGGCGCTGAAGATGAGGCGCTTAGACGCAGTGTCATTCTGATGAAAGACGCCCCAATGCCGATGCGCGGGTTTAATGCTATTTATACAAAAGATACAATGGAACGCCAAACGCGCAGCTTCACGGTCAATTTTCAGCGTCGCGATGAAAAGGGCAATCCTACAGGAGAAAATTTCACACTTTACCCCAATGTAATGTACGACCGCCAGTTTTCAAAGGTGGTTGCGAACAATCCTTCCACCCAGCATTACTGGAATTATGACGTGTTTACGCTGGTATCCTCGCTTCCAAAGGCAGAACTTGATCCGGAATTTGCAAAACAACAGGAAGACAGCCTGAAATACATAAAATACGAAGCGATCGTAGGCGATACGATTTTCACCCAAAAACACTATCTCGTGGTGGAAAGTGTAACCAAAACGCCGGAACATCCTGAGTACCAGGCCGAAAAAGGCGATCTTGCAGTAGGTTTGAAATTACGCGCCTATGCACTTGACGACCCTAAATCCTATTTAGCAAATCCCATGCTCTACCTGCGGCCCGCAAAAGGTGGCTTCTCATTGCACTCAGACATTGGGCCACTGCAAATGAAGGTCAGGCTGAATGAGGCTTCCATGGAACATATTTTTAAAGCCGAGGATGCCCTTAAATACACCAATTTCGAGGTAAAGGAAGGCAGCGTTTTTGAATTTAAGGGCTACAAAATCAATTTTGCTCAAGTGATTAAAAACGTGGAGCACCCCTCTTACGCGCCCGAGCCAGGTGATATTGCGGTGGCTGCCGGACTGGAAATAACGGCCCCCGATGGACAGAAAGCAGAAGCCGCGCCGGTTTACCTCATCCGCAACAACCAACCATTTAGCCTGAAAGACGAAGCAACTACGATGGGCCTTCATTTCCGATTTGAAAATATTGACCCAAAAGCTGGCGTTCTTACCATAGGAGTAGCCGATACCCCTGCAAACCAGGGCGGAATTCCGCTTGAAATCGCCGAAAATGCTTCCAGATCTGATTACATTGTATTAGAAGCTATTATCTTCCCCGGCATCAATTTAGTTTGGCTTGGCAGTATCATGATGTTGCTTGGTTTGGCACTCAGCTTCTGGAAAAGATTTAAGAATTGATCCCTTCATCGCTTTATCCCATCGTCATTTCATAAATTGCTGTTAAACTTTTGCAAACCAATTGGATGGGATAAACGAAGCGGTTTTGAACCATTCTACTTTTGACCCAAGAAAAATATGTCATCCATCCAATCTCTCACCATCAATACTTCAAGCATGGAAAGGAATAAACAAGTCCAGATAGGCCTGATCGCACTGCTCGCGATCCTATTGGTCGCGAACCTCGTTGGCGGCGGTTTCAAAAACTGGTTTGGCCAATCAGAGGCTGAAAAAATTCATGAGTCTGCAGCCTCGTTCAACGCTGTTGAACAGTCGGGCAACATTCCAGGAACAAACCAAAATGTAGTGTCTGCACCAGCGGGCCCGGCAACCACCATCCAATACGACCAACCGGTATTCGATTTTGGTACCATTAACGAAGGCGAAATTATAAAGCACGCCTATAAATTCAAAAACACAGGCAATGAACCGCTTGTGATCAGCAACTGCAAAGGTTCTTGCGGTTGCACCGTGCCTACCTGGCCTAAAGAGCCTATCCCACCGGGTGGTGTAGGCGAGATCAAAGTAGAATTCAACTCAAAAGGCAAGCCTGGTCCACAAAGCAAACGTGTGACCGTTACGGCCAACACAACCCCTACCGAGACTTTTATCGAGATCAAGGGTGAGGTGAAAGGCAAAGAACAGCCTGCTGTAAAGGGACAATAACTGTTATCAACCAAATTGGTTTGAGGGCCTGGCAACGTACGCGTTGCCAGGCCCTTGTGCTAAAGGGGCTTCGCACAGATGTTACGCAGATAAAAAACGCAGATGTAACACAGAAATCCGCGTAAAATCTGCGTTTTTTATCTGCGTAACATCTGCGCGAAATAAGCATTAGCCGCTTAGTTTTTGATCTCGATCACATTCACCCCAGGGTTGTTTAACCAGGCCATCCCTTTCATGTCGGACATATACAGGGTGAATCGTTCTGCGGCAAATGAAATAGACCTCGTATCAAATTTAAAAGAATTTTAACGGTTTAATGCAAGGAGGATCGAGTGTTAAGGCGCATTCCTCCATAATTCAAAATCCTATTTTTGCCTTTTCAAACTTAATCTCTGCATGAAAAAAATCCTCCTGACAGCCATGCTTGTGCTTTGCACCATGTTGGCTTCCGCCCAGACCGAGATCTCTGAAACCTTTGATTTAGAAGACCATGCCTATCTTTTATCCCTGCTTTTTGATGCTGACACTTTCTCTGCCGAAGGCGAAGCGCTCTGGGAGCCCTACACTTATGCCGATGAACTTTTAGCCAATCTTTCCGACGATGGATGGATGCACACGCGACTAGACACCCTGCTGTTTTACACCGCCTTCGACATTGAACGGGCGGTAGCCATATTTGAAACAGTGCATTACGAGCGGGGGGTGATCAGCGACTGCCATGCTTGTGGTGCGCAGATCAGCGTCGCGATATTTGACAAAACAGAACATGGAAGATGGAGCATTGAACGTTTTGCAAAACACCTTACTTCGCTCGGGGGAGGCGGCTATGGCGGTGAGATCGGCCTCGCCCAATTGGGTGAAAACCAGACCTGTCTGAGCCTGGAAATGAGCTGGATGGGCCAGGGCGTGTACGCCGAATTTCTATCTTTCCTCAACCTTGAAGATTTGGAAAGGGTCTTTAACCTGGTCATTCACGAAGACAACATGGGTGTACTGGGTGAAGCGTCTGACCGAACCTATTCCTTCGACAGAGCCATTCAACTATTGCCCACGGTAGAAACGGTCACCGGCTGGTGGGAATTTGATCTGGTGACCCAGGGCACTCAGCCTGACAATGACGTGGAACGGGCAGTGCCTGCCAATACGGTGGAACGGTATGCATTTAATTGGGAAACAGGCACTTACATGAAGGTCTGTCCATGAGGTTTTATATTTTCCGGTTCTCCTGTTTTCCGGTTTTGCGTTTGTTCTGTTTTTTTTAATTATGTCCCCGGTTATGTCCTTCATTCTGGTGGTTGCTGAATGGTTTGCCACCGTAATTTTTTTCTTTTTCTTTCTCCTTTTCTTTGATTTCTACATAGCCGAAGCCCAGCTGAGGGTATTCGCCAAAACCGGCATAGTAGCAAAACTCAAGGAGCGGCAGAGACATGGCCACTTCAAAATCATAGACAAAACCCCGCAACTGCTGGATGCCGTCGGTGTTGGGCTTCAAGTGTATCAGTCTGGATTTTGCCTGTCCAAACATCTTAAAATTCATCGCGAAAGAAGGATCGATCAACTTTAAAGCGGCCAGCGATTTATATTGAGTGGCCGCTTTGAACCGACGCACCGCGTGGGTGAAAAAACTCACGTCGTAGTCCGGGTTGTCCGGCATAAGGTACGGGTTGGGCACCGGCTTTTCGTCGTCCACATTGGTAACCGATATGGGTGAACTCGCCTTGAATTGCATCCCTTCTCTAAAATTGGGATGCGGCATTACCTGCCAGTGCTTAACTTCGAAACGCCCGGGTTGTCCCTCATATACCCCCAGGGTAAGCGGCACCTGGCGAAAAAGTTGGATGATCTGTTGCTCGAAAGCGGGATCTATAAACGTGGAAAAGGTCAGTTTGACCTGATTGCCCTGGAGCCTGAACTCCTGCCTTACCTGGTCCATTTCGTACGGATAAATGGCCAATGGGCTAAACGTGAATAGTTTGAAAGTCCGCGAGGCAAAGTCGTAGCCCCGCTTTTGGGCCCACGCGGCCATCTCCGGGCTGGCCTTGGAAAGGACACTAAAAACCCAATTGGAAATTTCCGATTGGTAGTTAATAGGGATGATGGTCCCCTTCTGGCAAGTTAGGGTAAATTGGATGCGCATACTTCACAAATGATTAAAAGAAGATTAAATTCCCCCCGTATTGTTTTGTAAGAGTCGTTTTTCAGGGCGAAAATTACACAACTGTTCAATTTTTTCAAGAAATATTTCAAAACCAATAGGGTTCATGCGAGAAGCAGCAAGTTTCATGGAAGGTGAAGGGAGTTTTAAACTTTTGGCTTGTCAGTAGCCACCCGCTACAAACGCCCCGTCTGATGTTGGGGTGAAGGCCCAGAGCCGCTCGTTTTGGTCACCTCCAAACATGGATTGCCAGAGCAGATTTCCGTTCAAATCAGTTTTGAAAATCAAGAAGTTGTAGGAGTTGTCGGCAGGATTTCCAAAGGCAAGGTTGGAAGGCGAAGAACCACCCATGAAGATGCCGTCGTCCATGGGGCAGAGCACATTGAATTCTTCGTAGCCTTCGCCACCAAGCGTTATGTCCCAGGCGAGGTTTGGCTGTGCGGAAACATGGGGAGTGCAAAAAAGGCAGGTCCAGAGCAATGGAGCCGAAAAAATGGAGCGCATGGCAGTCGGTTTTGATGAAGAGATTATAAAAAAAGGGCGGTTCGCACCCGGCTATTGGGGCGAAACACTACAGAGAAAGATATGGGGTTGAATTTTATTGCAACTCCACCGTGACCACAACAGGTTGATGATCTGAAAGTTGGAAGCTTTGGGAAATTCCTTGCACCGAGCGGATGCGTATATTGGGCGAGACGAGGAAAAAATCGATCAGGGTTTCAAAAGTTTCCCCTTTCTGATACGGGTCACGGGCTTTGCGGTTGGTAGGAACGGTAGGATCGTAGGCGAAGGTCCAATCCTCCGGGAAAAAATCAGGCGGCAAATTGCCTTGTGTATAGCCTTGTGTATTGCCGGGCATAAACGAATCGAATCGAAAATGCGGGGGACATTGATTCCAGTCGCCGCCGAGAATCACATAATTGCCTTTTCCGTGTTCGGCCAGGGCAAGATCGCGGAGATAAGGCAGCTGGATGGCCTTTATTTTGTCGCCTGGATCGTAGGCTGCATTGTGTACATTGATGACTACCAGGTCTTTACCCTGAAGGACAGGGTAGCGATGCAGCGCGGCACAACGATCCAGTTGGAACATCCGGTCGGGCATAGGATAGTGGCCCGGGAGTTGGTGGCGTGTGGCTTCTGTAGGTTGATAGCGACTGAAGCTGCCAAGCCCGGACAACACCGCTCCATAGGCATTCCAGGGTTCGAGCAAAGGAATGGGTACGCGTTCACATTGGTAGTTGACCGCAAAATCAGCATAAAAACCGGGTAAAGATTTTTGGTAGGCGTCATACTGCCGGATTCGGTAACTTCGATCTGATTCCAGATCCACCTCTTGTAAAAGAAAAAAATCAACGCTGTCTTTATTTTGTTGCAGGAAGTTCAGCACGCCGTTCAGGTTTTTCTCCACGAGATTCAGGGGGCTGCGGATCATACTGCTGCCGGAATACCATATTCCTTCGTCGTCATAGAAAAAATCCGATTCCGCCCCGAGTCCTCCAAATCCGACATTCCAGCTGACGAGGGTGTACACGCTGTCTGTCAATATTTTTTCTGAGGAAATCTGGTCTGACAAGAGCGGCGTGGGTGCAGCATCCGGCTGCCAATCGGTAGCCCAGCCATAAATCAATAGTCCTAAGAAGTAGACACCCAATATTAACAGGATGCCGCCGATTATGCGGCGAAGCGGATATTTTTTGTTCATGGTTACATTTTTATCATCCAAAGGCCCAACAACACGACCACAAAATAAGGCACCAAAGCTGCTGCGCCAGCGTAATCTTTGCCTACCCGTTGTCCAAAGAACAAACACAAAAGCGAAACGCCCGCCAAAGCAGGGCTGAAAATAGCCATACCGCGCTGTCCGGTTACCAGGGTTTGTAAAAATGCCCAGGCAGACAAAGCGCCCGTCAGCGTTTCGAGCACTGTTATGGTGGGTAAAAGCAGTCGTACACTCCCCGCCAGAGGGCTTTTTTTGAAATGATCGCTTAGATAATCGAAATTGCCCCGGTAGTCCAGAATTTTGTCTAGTCCTGATTGTAAAAATAGGATGGCGAAAAAAGCCGTGATAAAAAGGGTGGGCAAGTTGGTGAAAATCAGATCCATAGCGGATAAAAGTCGGTTGAAAATAAGCGACAAGGTACGATTACGGTACATGAAAAAAGAAACCCGTCCTGCGGCTTAGTGCAACAGGACGGGTCAATATCTCAATAGCTCAATATCCCAATATCTCAATATTCCGAGCTCGCCTCTGGTTTCTTATCTACTTTTCCCACTAAAGCCAGCGGCACCGACTGCATGGAGTCAAAATTGGTGATTACGGACACAATGCGGTAAAAATCAAGCTCTTTTTGGCTGTCGTAGGTCACTTTAATAATGCCTGTTTTGCCGGGTGCGATTGGATTTTGATCCCACTCCGTGGTAGTACAATGACAGGAACTTTTGACTTGCAGGATCAGCAGGTTCTCTGTGCTGATATTTTTGACCCTGAACTCCCCGGTGACAGGTTGGCCAAAGGGTACGTTACCCGTGGTGATCTGCCGGTCAAGCCATTCTACTTTACCTGCATTTTGTGAGTTGTCCACGGCTTTAAGCGTTTGTGCCGTGGTTTTGGAGGCCAATAAGAGTGCGCAAAGAAGCAATGAAAGTCTGACAAGGTTTCTCATAAAAATGTTGATTTCCAATAATCTGGATTAAAATGAAAACGTTTGAAAAATAGCAATTCCAAAAACCGCGCCGAAAATTACAATGCGTCTTTTTAAGTCTAAAGTTTTAACAATCAATGTAAAAGCCATCGTCGCCAGGTCATCGCCATCCACCAGCCAATGGCAGTACCTAAAGCTGCCCCGCCCAACACATCTCCCGGGTAGTGGACGCCCACATAGACCTGAGAAAAAGCGATCAATCCGGCCCAGGTCAATGCGACCGGGCGCAACCATCGTGCCAGTCCACCGAATACTCCAATCAGGAAAACAGCGGCTGCAAAATGGTTGGCTGCATGACTCGAAGTAAAGCTATAACCGCCACCGCAGGGAACCCTAAGCTTTAGTTGATCAAACATTTCCACATCATTGCATGGACGCAGGCGTTGCACATTTTTCTTCACTAAAGTACTGCTGGTATAATCAGCCAGTCCTGCTGCCAGAACAAGGCCCAGGAGTATGATCCAGCCACGTGCCCGAAAATTGAGGAGCGAAAAAGTCGCAATAAAGATGTATAATGGCAACCAAAACCACTTTTCCCGGAACCAGGGCAATAGCGCGTCAAAGACCGGATTGCCGAGATCGCCATTGATAAACTGGAAACAGGCAGCGTCCCAATGTTGGAGCATTTCGAGCATAGGCGTTATGGTTTTTCGGCAATGAGAATCAGGCGTTTGGAGGTGTTTGGATCAAATTCAGAAAGATCATAGTCGCCATAAGTTTGGCTCAGCCGGAGGCCCGCCTTGGACAGAAGGGATTCAAAATCAAACAATTCAAAAAGCCGCACCTGCTCTTGAAAGTGAAGTATACGTTCGGCCGCCTGGAACTCTACCGATTTGAAAACATAACCATTGCGCACCCATCGTTTGAGGGAAAAAGTGATCCTGTCTACCGTTTTCTCTTCCGAACGCAGCAGGTTTTGGTGCACAAAACGGGCATTGAAATAATCCAGTAAAAACAATCCACCAGAGCGCAGATCTTTCGATACATTCTTCAGCGCAAGCAAATGATCCGTATCGGTTTTGAAATACCCAAAGCTGGTGAACATATTCATCACGGCATCAAAATAATTGATCCTGAAGGATTTGCGCATATCGTGCTGGTAAAATTCCAGTTGAGCATGCTCAAATTGGCGGGCGAAAAGGATACTGGCCGGGGAGATGTCGAGCCCCGTTACAGCAAAACCTTTTTCGGCGAGGTAGCGGGAATGGCGACCTTTACCACACGCGAGGTCAAGCACCCGGCTGCCGGGTGACAGCTGGAGTGCGCGCAATAAATTATCGAGCGCAGCCTTGGCTTCATTTTCATCGCGGCTTTTATACAGCTGGTGGTAATAGGGCGAGTCAAACCACTCCGCGAACCATTCTTTTTTCATTCAAGTCCATTTTGCGGCGGCGAAGGTAGTGCGTACCCCGGAACTCAGTTCCGGGAATGTACTTTGGAGCTCCATTCCGGGAATGTACCCTGGAACTCCATTCCGGGAATGTACCCTGGAACTCCATTCCGGGAATGTACCCTGGAACTCCGTTCCGGGAATGTACCCCGGAACTCTGTTCCGGGAATGTACCCTGGAACTCCGTTCCGGGAATGTGCTAACCCCGGAACGGAGTTCCAGGGTACATTCGCGGACTCATTCACAATTTATACTTCAAAATGCACATCCTACTAGTCGCCGCCACGCCATTTGAAATCGCACCCACATTCGCCTGGCTTGAAAACAATTTTCAACAAAAATCTGAGGGTACTTTTGATAAAGAAACCCTGCGGGTTCAGGCACTCGTGACCGGGGTTGGCATGACCGCTACGGCTTTTCACCTCGGGCACTATTTTGGCCAACATCGACCCGATTGGTCCATCAATGCAGGTGTTGCAGGAGCGTTTGACCCAAATTTAAACCTTGGTGATGTGGTTCAAATCATAGCTGAACGTTTTGGCGACCTAGGCGTAGAAGAGGCGGATGAGCGCTTCAGGGATGTGGCCGAACTGGGCTTGTCAAACCATTCCATACTCTCCAATCCACAGCCGCCAATTCCGAATCTTCCCGGTTGTAAAGGATTGACCGTGAATAAAGTACATGGGTCGCACCGGTCCATTCAGCAGATTCAGGAAAAATACCCGGAGGTACAGGTGGAGAGTATGGAAGGCGCAGCATTTTTTTACGCTTGCCTTGCGGCGGGTGTGCCGTTATTAGAGATTCGCAGCATTTCGAATCGTGTGGAACCCCGCAACCGGGATGCTTGGGATTTGCCGTTGGCAATTCGGAATTTGAACGAGGTCTTGGTGGGGATGTTGGAATCTCTTTGATTTACGATTTCCGATTTACGATTTACGTTTTACGATTTACGATTTACGATTTACGATTATTTTGATTCGAAGAATGGATGGATCTTGCCTTTTTCGGATCAAAATAATCG